>CANQTJ010000094.1 GCA_947626705.1 uncultured Clostridia bacterium
ATCATTATACCTAACTTATCACATAATTTCCTACACAAATATAATCCTATTCCGGTAGACTTTTTATTCAACAATCTACCATTTGTCCCTGTAAATCCTTTTTCAAAAACTCTAGCAACTTCTCCATTGTCAATACCTATTCCATTATCTTTTATATACAAAGTAACATTTTCTCTATATTGCTTTGCATAAATTTCTATTTCAGAATATTGCTCCTTTTTTCTATATTTTATACTATTTTGAATAATTTGATTTATAATAAATATAATCCATTTACTATCCGTATTTACATATAAATCTAAATTGTGCGTTTTTATAAAAATTTTTTCTCCAATTAAAACTGATTTATTCTTTTTAATACATTCATTAACTATATCCTCTAATTTACTCTTTTTTATATAATAATCTTTATCCACAGTATTACTTCTAGCATAGTATAATGCTTGTTCTATATAATTTTCTATCTTTTGTAATTCTTCATCTATACTTTTTGTTGTTTCTGTTTTATTATTTTCTATAATCATTTTACTTGTTGCTAATGGTGTTTTTATTTCATGAATCCACATTTCTATATACTCTTTATAGTCTTGTTGTACATATTTATATTTGTTTACATTTTCTAGCATTGATTTATCTATTTGTTCTAATGTTTCCTTAAATATTTTTCCTTCTGTAAAGTTAGGTTTGTTTATAATTTCTGTAATTAAATATTTATCTTCTAATTCATTTAACATATTAATTGTGCTTTTATAAAATTTATTTTTTATTACATATTCTATTATAATTGAAATACAATATAATCCTAAAATAGTTATTGGAATATAGATTTTTATAAATTTTCCATAAGGATATGCTAATAAAAATATTTCTATTGTTATAATACCAAATGTAATTATAGATATTTGTAATATTTTATCTTTTATAAAACTGCTAAATTTCATCTTTATATATTTCTCCTCTAATATAATCAAATATTTCTAAAACAAGTATTAAATTAATTTTTTATTTAAGATTTTAATATATATCCTTGTCCTCTTTTTGTTTCTAATAATTCTTTTAAGTTTAGTTCTTCTAATTTATTTCTTAATCTAGTTATATTTACAGTTAAAGTATTGTCATCAATAAAACTTTCACTTTCCCATAAATAATCCATAATTTCTTCTCTTGAAACAATTTTATTTCTTTTTTCTGTTAAATATTTTAATATTTTTATTTCATTTTTAGTTAATTCTATTTCTTTATCATTTTTTGATATTGTGCTATTAGATAAGTTTATTGTAAAATCTTGTGCATTAATTTTATCTTGTATATTTCCCATATTACTTCTTCTTAATAAAGAACTTGTTTTTGCTAGTAATATTTGAATATTAAAAGGTTTCGTAATATAATGATCTGCTCCATAGTTTATACTTAATAGTTCATCTATTTCATCGTTTCTACTTGTTATTATGATAATTGGAACATTTGATTGTTTTCGAATTTCTTTACATATATATTGCCCATCTGCACTAGGTAAATTAATGTCTAATAATATTAAGTCTGGATTTGCATTTATTATATCTTGTATTGTATTATCAAATTTTTTTAGTGATTCTGCTTTATATCCATTATTATTGAAAAATATTTCTATTTCGTTTCTTAATTTATCATCATCTTCTACTATTAATATTTTTTGCATTATTACTCCTCCTTGTTCATTATATAGTAATTTCTTTATTATCTATAGCTTTTCTTTTAATATTTAATTTGTTTAATCCTTCTTTTACATATTTATTTCTCATAAAATATTTCCAAACCGTACCATTTAGGTAATTCTCTATCATTATTAACTCTATTCCTTTATCTATTCCAATATATTCTTTAGCAACCCATATTTTTTCTCCTTCTAAGTTATATGAGTCTTTAAATCCATATTTTCCCCATAATTTAGGTATTTGATTATAATAATATTCCATTGCTTTAATACTGTCTTGTGGTGTAAATACTATTGAGCCTATTGCACCACAAGGAGGAATTGTTCCGTCATTATCTATATCTAGTTGTATTTCACAAGGTTTAGCTCCTAAAGCAACATATCCTTTTGGTGCAACACAAGATGTTAGTCCCCATGAGTTTTCTCCATAAGTTTTAAATTTTTTGCTATTATCTATACAATATTCTTTATTTGCTTTAGTGGCTTTAATAGAATTTTCAAACCAATCTATTCCGTCCAAATCTTTTGTATTTCTAAAATCTATCCATGCGTGAGAAAATTGATATGTAAATAATGTTCCACAATATGTATAAATTATATCTTTTATTTTTTTATAGTCTGTTTTTTTTCTTTTGAACTCATAATACATACTAGTATCAATTGGATATGTTGGTGAGCTTACTCCTAATACATATAACATTAATTGTTCTGCATACATATCCCAACTTCCCCAAAATCCTTTTTCTGGTGTAAATCCCATATAAAATAGATTATTATTTTTATTTCTATACCAATCCCAATTTATTTTTTTATATAAAATTTCTGCTTTTTCTTTTATATTTCCTCCAAAATATTCACCTGCTGTTATAGCTCCACATATAAAGATTGCTGTATCAATTATTGAAATTTCACAATTCCATTCTCTTTTTCCATTTTTCATATTTACAAAATGATAATAAAAACCGTTTTGTCCTTCTACATTGTTTATAAATGTTTCTAATGTTAAGTCTGCTCTTTTATAGGCTTTTTTATAGCTAATCCAATTATGTTTTACTCCAATGACTAATGCTGCTAGTCCATATCCAACTGATGCAATACTTGCTATATCTTTTGCTATTGCTGTTTTATCTTTTATTAATCCAAATCCTTTGCTATTCTTATCAGTATTTGCTTCTTGTATAAAAAAATTGTAACATTTTTTTAATTCTCTATTTAACAATTTTTTACCATAACATTTTATAATTCTCATAAAATCACTCCATAAAAAAATTTTTTCAAAACAAATTTTAAAATATAAAGTTTAGTTAAATTAATTATACAATTTCAAGAATAGATTATCAAAGGTATTTTTTATTAGTAATGTAAAAATTTTCTACAAATTCATTTATGTATAACTTTTTAAAATATGTTTATAATATTTTATATAAAGGACAATATAAAATTTTTATATTTATGTCAAAATTGTTTATAACATTGGAGGTACAAAAATGGAAAATAAACAAAAAATATGTTGTACAGTTGGTAGCTGTAAATATAATGATAGTAGTGATGGACGTTGCACTTTAAATGAAATTATTGTTACACCAAATCAAGGTTGTGATACAAAAGAACCAGATGAGTCAAAATGCTCAAGCTATGAATATGATTATTAATTAAATTTATTATAAAATGACGTTAATATCAATTTATATTTAACGTCATTTTATTTGTATTTGTTCTTCTGTATTATTTTTTATATTATTCTCTTTTAAAAATTCAATATATTCTTCTAAACAATATCCTTTTTCTTTTATTATCATTGCATCTTTAATCCCTACATATCTATAATGCCATGGCTCATAGTTAATTTTAGTAATTTCTTTTTTATCTGTTGGATATCTTAAAATAAAACCATATTCATAGCAATGTTCCATTAACCATTTTTGTACTTGTGTAGTTTCTTGCTTTTCATCTAAAATTTGATATTTTCTATCTACTATATCTACTGATAGTCCTAACTCGTGTTCACTAGTTCCTGGTATAGTAACCCAAAGTGCTGCTTTTTCTTCTGCAACTTGTTGTGAATATCCTTTTCTTTTATATTCCTTTATTTTATTGTTAAAAAGATTTTTTTGATATTCTGGTGTTCTATATGCTGAACATATTATTGGATCTAGTCCTTGCTTTCTTGCATCTAGTAGCATTTGTTCTATTGCTTCCTTTATTCTTACATCTACTTTCCATTTTTCTTCTATTGTTACAGTTTGTACATTATATTGTTCTGGAATAGGATTTTGTTTGTTTACTAAAATTAAATTCCAATCTGTTATATAACTGTCAATTACTTTTTCTTCAACTACATTTTCTTTTGTTATATTTTCTTCTGTAAATTGTTGTAAAGCAACTTCTACTTCTTTTCTTTGTTTATTATTTCTATATAGGTTATATGTATTTATAATTATAAAGATTATTATAATTATTATTAATATTTCATATATTTTCCTTTTCATATTTTTTCCTATCTTTTTTATTTACATATTTTTTTTACATATTAATTTTATCATAAAATATACAAAAAGGAAATAGCTCACTAATAAATATTAGTGAACTAGTTTACTTTATAGTTACACTTCATAATTTTAAATTTTTTATTAAGATACTAACTGTGAATTGTAACACTTTATATTAATAATTATAATTTTTTTATTTATCTAAATTAAAGTTCAATTTTTTTAATCTTAAAGTATTTAATATAACAGTAATACTGCTAAATACCATAGCAATACTTGCTATCATTGGATTAATTGAAATTCCAATTGGTTTTAATAATCCAATAGCAATAGGAATCATTAAAATATTATAAAAAAACGCCCAAAATAAATTTTGCTTAATATTTCTAATTGTTTTTTTACTAATATTAATTAAATTTAAAATACTTTTTAAATCATTTTTTGTTAAAATTACATCTGATGAATCCATTGCAATATCAGTTCCACTATTTACACTAACTCCTATATCTGAACTTGCAAGTGCTGGGCTATCATTTATTCCATCTCCACACATCATTACATATCTGTTTTCTTGTTTTAAGTCTTTTATTGTTTTTGCTTTTTCTGATGGTATAACATTAGCAATTATTTTTGTTATTCCTATATCTTTTGCAATTTTTTCAGCTGTTTCTTTATTATCTCCTGTTAGCATAATTGTTTGTATTTTATTTTTGTTTAAAGTACTTATTACTTCTTTTGTATTTTCTCTGACAATGTCATTTACTCCTATAAGAGCAATTACTTCTTTATCTTTTACTGCGTATATTATACTATTTCCGTTTTCAGCTAATTTCTTTTCATCTTCTAAATGATTGTTGTGTATTTCATATTTTTCAAGTATTTTTGCATTTCCTAAGATAAATTTTTCATTTTCTATTTTTCCTATTATTCCATAACCTGCTATATTTTCAAATTCTTCTACTTTTAGTATTTGCATTTTATTTTGTTCTATATAATCTGTAAATGCTTTTCCAATAGGGTGTGTTGATTTGCTTTCTATGCTACCAATTAGTTGTAATAGTTGTTTATCGTCCATACAGCTATAATTTAGTATTTCAGCAATCTTTAATTTTCCATAAGTTAATGTTCCAGTTTTGTCAAATACTATTGTATTTACTTTTTGTGCATTTTCTAATATTTCACTTTTCTTTACTAATATTCCATTACTTGCACACAATCCTTCACTTACAACAATAGCAAGTGGCGTTGCAAGTCCTAAACTACAAGGACAAGCTACAACTAATACAGTAACAAATGACGTTATGGCTACTTCAAAGCTTTGCCCAATTAATAAATAAACTAAAAAAGTAATTATTGCAATGGCAATTACACTAGGTACAAAATATCCTGATACAATATCCGCTATTTTAGCAATTGGCGCTTTTGTATTACTTGCTTCTATTACTAATCTTACAATTTCTGATATTGTAGACTCTTTTCCTATTCTCTCTGCTTTATATTCAATATATCCATCATAATTCATACTTCCTGCAATTACTTTATTTCCTATTTCTTTTGATAC
>CANQTJ010000095.1 GCA_947626705.1 uncultured Clostridia bacterium
TTATATTTCTCATAAAATTCTTCAACTGCTTTTATTACTTGTTTTGGCTTTTGTGTTGTTGCTCCACTGTCTAAGTATGCTATATTTTTATTTTCTAATATTGGAAAATCTTTTTTTATTTCCTTTATATTCATTTATTTATCTATCCCTTCAATTTCTTTTATGTAATTTTTTACCTTTTCATAAATTTCATTCCAGTTTCTTACTCTTTCAATATTTTCTGAATCTATACTTTCATTCATCTTTGTTGTCATTAAAAATGTTTTTATTCCATTTTCTTCTAATTCTTTACATGTTTCATAACTATCTTCTATAAATATTTCAATTCCATTTTCTTTACAATATTTCAGCTTATCAGATGCATTAATAATTAATTTATTATATGGAATATCATAATCTTTTAAAGTTTTTATTGTAATATTTTCCGTATCACAATTTTTGATTTGTGTAAGTCTTGCTGTAATAAATGATATTTGATTTCCTTCATTTTTTAATTTTTTTATTGTTTCGGGAGCATTGGGCATAGCAACACATTCTTCTAATACATTTTTATAATATGTATTAAAAAATTCAAATTTTGTTTTGTCGTCCCATCCATATAAAACTTTTAAATAATATCTATTTTGTATTAGTCCTAAATTTCCATTTGTTCCTTTTCTTCCTAAAATTTCTGTATCATAGATATCTGCATATTTAATCATTGATTTTACTGTTATTAATGTTGTATCGTCTATGTCTATTCCTATTTTCATATTTATTCTTCTCCTTATTATCTCTCTTCAATTTCATCTTTTTCTAGTTCTTTATTAATCATATATTTAATCTATCCTTTTATCTATTTCCTGTAAAACTTCATCTTTCAATTCTTGGTTTTGTATATTATCTAAAATTTTATTAAATTTGGCTCTTACCATTAACTTCATAGCTTCTTTTTGGTCAAATCCTCTGCTCATAATATAAAACAATTCTTTTTCTCCAATTTTTCCAGCAGAACTTGAATGATTCCCTTCTACATCTTCTTCTGAACATAAAAGCATTGGTAATGCTAATGATTTTGCAGTATCAGATAATAACATACAATTTTCATTCTCATTTCCAGTTGCTTTTTTACAACCTTTTTTAAAGTCTATTGTTCCTTTAAAATGTTTTCTTGCTGTATCTTTTAAGGCTCCTTGAACTTCTATATTTATATTTGATTTTTTTCCTCTTAACTCTCCAATATAATTTAAGTCAAATAATTGATTTTTTTTTCCTAAATAAATTGTATTTAATTTATTATCTGCATTCTCTCCTATTAAATTTGAATAGTAATTAGTAATACTATTTTTCCCTCCAAAATCTACTATGCAATAATTTACTTTTGAATTTTTTTCTAGTGTATTTTCAATAGATATAAAATTATTAGCTTGTGTGTTCATTAAATTGACTATTATTATATTAATAGTTGAATTTTCTTTCGCATTTACTTTAATAATTCCATTGTGATAAGCTTCTATTTGTTCTTCACTTAAATATTTTAGTATAATAGTTGATTTCGTATCTTCATTTGCTATAATTTCTATATTATCCACTAATACATCATTTTCTTCATCAAAATTAAACTCTATTTGTGTTTCATTGTTTTCCTTATCGTCTATTATTAATTTGAGTTTTTGATTTGCTTGTGTTTTTGCTTGATTTGTTAAATATTCATTTAATCCATAAACTAAATTTGCCGTGCTTACTTCTTGCTCTATATCTGTTTTTGATGTATCACTAGTTATTGTTATGTTTTCAAATTTTTGTATTTGTTCTGGAACTTTAATATTTTCTAGTTTTATATTATTTATATTAAAGTTTCTCGCTGTTCTAACTGGCGTTTCATTTAACTTTAAATATCCCATTTCATTTCCTTTCTATTTGACATTATATAAATGTTTTGATATAATATTTGTAACATTAAAAAATATTTTCCAGTAGGAGGTATCTTTATGAAGAAGAATAATAGAGAACGGTTAAAACAAATCATAGGTATCATTTTTATAATTACTATATGCATTGTAATGATTTTATCTTTTTTAAAAATAATAAGTTTCGCATTATCAGCATTAATAATTATAATTATAAGGTTTGCATGTGGTCGTTTTTGGTAACTATTGTTTTTCTCTTCAACAGGCTAGTAAGTTTTACTGGCCTGTTTCTTTATTATTTAATTGTAATTATCCAATAGCACCTTCTAATTCTAGATTAATTAAATTATTCATTTCTACTGCATATTCTACTGGCAATTCTTTTGCAATAGGGTTCGCAAAACCTCTTACTATCATAGCTTTTGCATCTTCTTCTGATAATCCTCTACTCATTAAATAAAATATTGTTTTATCACTTATTTTTCCTATTTTAGCTTCATGCGAAAATTCTACTTCATCTGTTCTAATGTCATTTGTTGGTATTGTATCTGATATTGATATATCATCTAGCATTAAAGATTCACAAGATACTGATGATTTAGAGTTTTTAGCATTTTCATTTATTCTAACTAAGCTTCTATATGTGCATTTGCCACCATTTTTTGATATTGATTTTGCATTTACTACACTTGATGTATTTGGACTATTATGAACTACCTTAAATCCATTATCTAGATTTTGTCCTCCACCTGCAAAAGAAATACCTGTATATTCAGTTTTTGCACCTTCTCCATTTAATATACTCATTGGATATAACATTGATATTTTTGAACCAAATGAACCAGATACCCAATCCATTTTTGCATTCTTTCCTACTATTGCTTTTTTAGTATTTAGGTTAAGCATATTTTTTGACCAGTTTTCTATTGTTGAATATCTTAAATAGCTATTTTCCTTTACATATAATTCAACACAACCAGCGTGTAAATTTACTTTATTGTATTTTGGTGCAGAACATCCTTCTATAAAATGAAGTGATGCTCCTTCATCTACTATTATTAAAGTATGTTCAAATTGTCCTGATTCTGGTGAATTTAGTCTAAAATATGATTGAAGTGGTATATCTACTTTTACTCCTTTTGGAACATATACAAATGAACCACCTGACCAAATCTTCTTTCATACTATGATAAACAACTTCTGAATCGTATTGAGCTCCAACTCCTGCAAGTGATGTCTTTTCAGCTTCTGGTATTCCTAGCTTATCAAATGTATTTTTGATTTCTTCAGGTACATCTTCCCATGAGTTACTTAGTCCAGTTTTCGGTCTTACATAAGTAGCAATATCATTCATATTTAATTCTGAAATATCAGGTCCCCATGTTGGAAGTTCTAGTTCGTTATAAACTTCTAATGCCTTTAATCTAAATTCTTTCATCCATTCTGGATCATTTTTTTGTTTTGATATTTCTTCTATTATTTCAGGTGTTAAACCTTTTTTTATTTTAAAATCATATTCGTCTTTATTCTTTATGTCATATATATTTCTATTCATTTCATTTAGGCTAATTTTCTTCATTTATATTACTTTTCCTCTCTAATATATACATAATTTTTAAGTTTCTTTTTTATTAAAGAATATTGATTTATAAAAAGCTAAACTTACTATACATAAAATTTGCAAAAAAGTTGTTCTGTAGTATAATATTGGCTATTTATATTTTGCATACCCTTTTTCTTCAATTTCTTTTGCTAATTGTTGACCTCCGTGTTGTAACAATCTTTCCATTTACTAAAATATGAACATAATCTACTTTTAAACTGTGCAAAATTTTAGTATTATGAGTTATTATTAAAACTGCATTATTCTCATTTTTAAACATCTCTATACCTTTTGAAACAGTTTTAATTGCATCAACATCTAATCCAGAATCAGTTTCATCTAAAATTGCAAGTTTTGGATTTAATACAAGCATTTGTAAAATTTCATTTTTCTTTTTTTCTCCACCTGAAAAACCAACATTTAAACTTCTTTCCATATTTTTTGGATTCATATTTAATTCTTCCATATACTTTTTTAATTCATCTTTAAATTGAAATATTTTTACAGGTTCACCTGTAATTTTATTTTTAGCATATTTCAAAAAGTTTGTAACTGATACTCCTGGTATTTCTTCTGGAAGTTGAAAAGACATAAATATTCCTTTTCTAGCAATTTCATCTGTTTTTAAATTTGATATATCTTCCCCTTCAAATACAATATTTCCATTTGTTTTTGTGTAAGCAGGATTATTTAATATTGCATTTGCTGTTGTAGTCTTTCCTGAACCATTTGGTCCCATTATTACATGGATTTCTCCTTTATTTATAGTTAAATTTATCCCTTTTAATATTTCCTTTTCTTCTGCATTTACATGCAAATTTTTTATTTCTAGTAATTCTTTACTCATCTTACTTTGTTTCCTTTCTTGATTTTGTCCTTCTTGCACAACTTCTACATTTCTCTTTATTTATATCATAATCACAATCTAAATTATTTAAACCTAAAACTTTATGAACATATTTAGCTAACTTATTTGTTGTTTCATCTGTGATTACTTGCTTTATCCTTTCCGCTTCTTGTTCTGCTTCTTGTTCCTCTAGATTTAATACTTCTTTCAAAAATATATACACAATATCATAAGTTTCTAAAATTTTCTTTGCTAAATTTTCTCCTTCTTGCGTTAATTCTATTGTTCCATATATTTCATATTTTACTAATTTTTCTTCTTTTAAATTATTTATTGCTTTATTTACACTTGGCTTTGTACAATTCATTTTGTTTGCTATATCTGTTACTCTTATATTTCCATTTTGTTTTTTTAGCACATACATTGTTTTTATATATTCTTCTAAAGATTTTGATATCATATTTTTTCTCCCAATATTTGTTAACTTCAGTTAACATTATACTATCATATATATTGTTTGTCAAGGCTAACATTATTAGTTTCGTTTTTTATTTAGAATATTGATTTATGAAAAAACCGAAACTTAAATAAAATTTATAAACCTCAGTTTTACTAATTCAAAAGTATAACTGAGGTTTTTATTTAACCTTTTATTGTTCATTTTCATTTATATTTTCATTGACGTTTTCATTTTGTTCTTTTTGATTTTTCAATAAATCTCTAATTTCTTCTAGTAAAAGTATTTGTTCATCTTTTTTTACTTCTTCTACCGTTTCAACTACTTCTTCTGCTTTATCCTTCTTTCTACTAATTTTTTCAATAAACTTAATTAATACAAATATGCAAATTGCTACAATTAGAAAATCAATAACATTTTGAATAAATATTCCATAAGTTATTTTAGCATTTCCTATTTTTATACTTAATCCTGAAAAATCTATTCCACCTATTATTGCACCTATAATTGGCATTAAAATATCATTAACTATTGATGAAACAATCTTTCCAAACGCCGTTCCTATAATAACACCTACTGCTAAATCTATTACATTCCCTCTTGCGATAAATTCTTTAAATTCTGTTAGTAGTTTGTTTCCTTTGTTTAGTATTTCGTCTTTTTTTACATTTTTGTTTTTCATTTTTATTTCCCCCTATTATTATTTTTTATTATTTTATCACAGAAAAAAATATAAAAAAAGCTTTTTCTTTATTTTTCCGTTGTTTTTTCTCTCTTTTAATATTTTTTTATTAAGTTTAATAATTAATAAAAATTATTTTTTGTTGCAATATATAAAATCCTCA
>CANQTJ010000096.1 GCA_947626705.1 uncultured Clostridia bacterium
GAGTACTTATATGATTATTTAATAGACACGGCAAATAAAAATGCTGAAGCATATAAAAATGGAACTGTTACTTCAAACAGAAAAATAACATTATATACAAATGCTACAGGAAATAACACACAACCAATTATTGAAATAGAAAAAGTACAAGAAATACCAGGAGAATATAAATTAGTTTTAGAAAAACAAGATTCTAAAGGAAATCAATTATCAAATAGTGATGTAACATTTACAGTATCTAAAAAAGGATATAATCAAAGCAATATATCAAAAACATTTAAGGGAAAGATTGAGCTAGAAACACAAGAAATTAATGCTCAAAATTATAATATAGTAGATGAATATGAAATCAAAGAAGCTGTTGCACCAAATGGTTATATTGGATTTGATGGAACAATTACAGTAAAAGTAACAAAGAAAAAAGATAATAACATATATAAAGTTGAAAAAATTGACTATATTGTAAAAGATGCAAATGGAACTGATATAACAAATAATAATGGTGATGTAAATGTTGAATTAAAAGATGGAAAAATATATGTAAGAGTTAAAAATCATCAAACTGATGGTGCATATAATGTTGTTTTAGTAAAAGAAGATGAAAATGGTGTTCAATTAGATAGTAAAGCAACATTTGAAGTAAATAATGTAAAAAAAGAAGTTGTTGGAATATTACAAGTAGCAAGTAATGTAAAGATAACGGAAGAAAATGTTTCTAAAGAAGATACATATATTATAAAAGAGTTAGAACCACCAGATGAATATTGTAAATTTGATGGAATAATTACTGTAACAGTAACAAAGAAAGATGATAACGGAACATATAAAGTAGATAATGTAGAATATACAGTTAAGGATAGTCAAGGAAATGATATAACAGATGCTACTAAAAATGATGTAGATGTTTACTTAAATAGCAATGGAAATATCTATGTAGAAGTTAAAAATTATCAAAATGATGGTGACTATGATATTGTTCTTGTAAAACAAGATGAAAATGGAGAGCAACTAGATAGTAAAGCAACATTTGAAGTAGATGGAGAAACGAAAGAGGTAGTTGGAAAATTACAAATAGCAAGTGATGTAAAAATAAATTCAGATAATGTTTCTCAAAAAGATATATATGTAATAAAAGAATTAGTACCACCAGATGAATATTGCAAATTTGATGGAATAATAACAGTAACAGTAACAAAGAAAAATGAAAATGGAACTTATAAAGTTGATAATGTAACTTATAAAGTTGAAGATAGTGAAGGAAAAGATATAACAGATTCTACGAAAAATGATGCAAAAGTTTATTTAAATAATGAAGGAAATATCTATGTAGAAGTTAAAAATTATCAGTTTGATTTAAAACTTATAAAAAGAATAGTAGAAGTAAATGGAGTACAAGTTCCAGAAAGAATAGAAGATGTAGATATAACAGAATTAGCAAATGGAAGTAAAACAACTGCAACATATAAATTAAATAAAAATCCAGTTCCAGTAAAAAAAGGAGATATAGTTAAATATACATTAAGAGTATATAACGAAGGTGGAATAGATGGATATGCTTCAGAAATAACAGAAGATGTACCAGATGGATTAGAATTTATATGGTCAGAAAAAACAGATGCAGACTTAGATGCAGACACTACATTATCAAAAGAAGAAAAAGATGCTATTAAATATAATCAGTCTATTTGGGACTTTGGAAACATAAATAGTCAAACAAATAGAGTGGAAACTATAACAACAAATTATTTGGCGAAAGGTCAAGGAGAAGAAAAAGTAAATGAAGGAGCAAATTTAATAAAAGCTTTTGATCCTTCTAAAGAATATAAAAATACAATAAATGATAAAAATCCAGATTATAAAGAAGTTTCTGTATATATGAGAGTTATTTCAGAAGGCTCAGTTGGAACAATAATAAGAAACGAAGCAGCAGTAACTGAAGATACAGATTCAAAAGGAAATCCAGTTGATGATAGAGATTCTAATCCAGATAATTGGGTTAAATATGAAGATGATGAAGACTATGATAATGTAATATTAGAATCATTTGACTTAGTTTTAAGAAAATTTATTATTGCAGTAAGCAGTGATACAACAATAGAAGATGCAGAGTATTTAAAAGAGGAAGATGGAAAATATACAAGAGAGCCATCTGTAGATACATCTAAATTAAATACTACTGATGAAAATGGAAAGTTAATTACTACAGCAACATATAATCATACTAAAGAACCAGTTGAGGTTTCTAAAAATGATATAGTTGTATATATGCTAAGAGTATATAATGAAGGAAGCATAGATGGATATGCAAGTGAAATAAAAGATCACTTACCACCATATTTAGAATATGTTGATTCTGATTTTAATAAACAATATGGATGGAAAGTTTCAGAAGATGGAAGAACAGTAACAACTACATATTTAGATAGTCATTTAATATCTAAAGCAACAGAAAATGAAGAAGGTAAAATAGTATTATCATATAAAGAAGTGCCAATAATGTGTAAGGTTACAGATAAAGCACAAGGAAAAATAACAAATATTGCAGATATTACAGTTAGTAAAGATGCAGATAAGAACGATATGTTAGATAGAGATTCAGAACCGGGAAATGTTGTTTTACCAGATGATAGTGACTTACCACAATACAAAGATGATGAAAAAGGTACATATATACCAGGACAACAAGATGATGATGACTTTGAAAAAGTAGTAGTAAAAACTTTTGATTTAGCATTAAGAAAGTTTATAACAGCTGTCGACAGTAATGAAGTAACAACAAGAATACCACAAGTAAAATATGACAAAGATAATAATAAACTAACATATCAACATACAAAAGACCCTGTAGATGTTGTAACAAATGATATTGTTACATATACAATAAGAGTATATAATGAAGGTCAAATAGATGGATATGCAAGTGAAATAACTGATGATATACCAGATGGACTACAATATATACCAAATAATGATTTAAACAAAGAATATAGATGGGTAATGTATAATAGTGAAGGAAAAGAAACACAAGATATTTCTAAAGCTACAAAGATAAAAACAGACTATTTATCAAAAGAGCAAGGTGAAACTAGAATGGAAGATGATGATGAGATGGAAGAAAATCCAGCATTATTAAAAGCTTTTGATAATACTAAAGAAATATCAGAAACAAATCCAGATTATGCAGATGTTAAAGTTTCATTTAAAGTTACTGAACCTAATGGCTCTAGTAGAATATTAGTAAACTCTGCACAAATATCAGAAGATACTGACAAAGATGGAAATCCAATAGATGATGAAGATTCAATACCTGATGAATGGAATGAAGGAGAAGACGACCAAGACAAAGAATATGTTAAATTAAATTATTTTGACTTAGCATTAAGAAAATGGGTAACTCAAGCAATTGTAATAGAAGATGGAAAAGAAACTGTAACGCAAACAGGACACAAACCAGAAGATGATCCAGAACAAGTTGTAAAAGTTGAATTAAATAGGAAAAAATTAAATTCAATACAAGTTAAATTTAAATATTCAATAAGAATAACAAATGAAGGAGATATAGCTGGATATGCTAAAGAAATTACAGATTATATACCACAAGGATTACAATTTGTAGCAGCAGATAATCCTGATTGGAAAGATGAAGGAAATAATATTATATCAACAAGAAAACTTGAAAATACATTATTACAACCAGGACAAAGTGCTGATGTTGAAGTTACACTTACATGGATAAAGGGAACAAGTAATTTAGGATTAAAGACTAATATTGCAGAAATATCTGAAGATTATAATGATAAAAATGTACCAGATAGAGATTCAACACCAGATAATAAAATTGAAGGGGAAGATGATATAGATGATGCACCTGTTCTTTTATCAATATCAACAGGTAAAGCTAAAATGTATTTTGTTTTAACATTGACTATATTAACAACAATTGCAGGTGGATTGATTTTAATTAGGAGATTTGTTTTATAAATAAATTTTTAAAAACCTCAGTAATACCTATGAAATAAGGTATGCTGAGGTTTTTTATAGTTTTATATTTCAAACATATAAAATTATTATGTATTTCATGTTTGTCTTGACTTATAATAATTTTTAAAGTTAGTATTTTTTTATTAATTATTTAACTTAATTAAAATTTTATATACCCAAAGTATACCATTTAAGCCATTTTTTGACAATAGGTAATTTTAAAATTTTTTTAAGTAAAAATAAGAAAATAAGCAATATGAACTATTATAGCCTTTAAATTTTTTATTAAGTTAAATACTTAATAAAAAAATTAGAAGGGAGTAAAAACAAATGGAAAAACAAAGAAAAAACACAAGAAGAAACAAAGGTATTACATTAATCGCGTTAGTAATAACAGTCATTATTTTATTGATATTGGCAGGAATATCAATAGCAGAATTAACAGGAACAGGGATATTTTCAAAAGCAAAAGAGGCAAAAGAAAAATATAAAGATGCAGAGGAGCTAGAAAATCAAACATTGGCAGAGTATGAAAAAATGTTAAATAATTTAGGCGGAAGCAATCCATCTGGAAGTGGAGGTGGAGATGAGCAAGGAGATGATCCTAATGTACCGCAAACAAATATAGATGAAGCAAAAGATTATGTATCAGAGAATACTGAAGTTACTGACGAATGTGGCAATACATTAATAGTACCAGAAGGCTTTAAAATAACAGATGATGCAAGTAATGTAACAGAAGGAATAGTAATAGAAGATAAAGAGGGTAATCAATTTGTATGGATACCAGTAGGAACTGTAATTGATACTAGTAAACAGCAACATACAATAAAATTAAGTAGATATACATTTAATAGCAGTGGAGAAGAAATAGATCAAGGCGATAATGTTATAAATGAAGTGACTTTGGCTAGTTTTCAAGAACTGTCTGAATCAACATATGGAAATACAGTAGCAAAAGATATAGTAGAATTTAAAAATAGCGTTGAAAAAAATAATGGTTATTATATAGGAAGATATGAGGCAAGAGATGGAAAAACGGAATCTGCAAGAACGAGTTCAACAAGTGATGATAATCAATTAGTATGTAAAGCAGATGCTTATGTATATAATTATATAACTCAGCCACAGGCGGCAACTTTATGCACAAATATGTATCAAAATAAAAGTACATTTATATGTGATTTAATGAATAGTTATGCGTATGATACTGCTCTAGTTTTCTTTCAAACGTTTGATAATAGAAGCAATAAAAGTAAACCATACTCATCTTATAGTGCCAGTGTTGGAGGGGCACTGAAAGAAAAGGGTGGTTTTATAGTACCAGGATTCGGGGAAGATAAAATATGTAATGTGTTTGATTTTGCTACAAATTATGGTGAGGCAACTACAGAAACGTGTACGAAGATAGATGAACGATTTAGTCATAAAGTAGGTGCTACTACTAGAGGAGGAACTGGTTCGCACGTTGGCAGTGGAGCGAAAAATAGAGAAGGTTTGATGCACTACGAAGAAGAAGTTGGCTTCCGCCCAATTTTATATATAAATAATTAAAAATATATGTCGAATTTTGATGATGAAAAAACATTGCAAAATTCGACTTTTTATAGTATTATATAAAATATATTTAATTCAAAATTTAGTTCAAATTT
>CANQTJ010000097.1 GCA_947626705.1 uncultured Clostridia bacterium
AAGATGGGACTCGAACCCACGGCCTCCAGTGCCACAAACTGGCGCTCTAACCAACTGCGCTACATCCACCATGGTTTCTGTGCTCCTTTACTTAGCACCTTTATATTTTAACTTATTTATGTCCTACTGTCAACCCCATTTTAAAATTTTTTAATTTTTTGAGCTCATTTTTACTCAATTTTTAAATAAGTATCTTAATATTTTATATTTGTTGTTTTTAATATTTTATATTTATTGTTATCATTAGCTATTACTATCTACTACTATCTATTAAATAGCAAATATATATATTAATCATTATAAACAAAAATTAGATAATTTATAATATTTTTATAACTTTTCTAAAAATTTTTTTTTAGTATTAAATGATGAATGGACATATCTATTTAAAGTAATATCAACACTTGCATGTCCCAAAATTTCACTTAACGATTTTATATCCATTCCTATTTCAATACATTCAGTTGCAAAAGTATGTCTTAAAACATGAAAATTATACTCTTTTATATGACAAGTATTTAATAATTTTTTATACATATATTGATAATTTCTTGGTTCTATAAATTTTTCACATGAACCTGTCAAAAAAAATTCATCTTTGCAAAAGTTATTTTCATTTTTAATTTGTTTTAATATTACTTGTAATTTCTGAGATATTGGTATCTTTCTAATAGATTTTCTACTTTTAGGGCTATCTATAGAAATTTCTGTACTATTTTTATCCTTATAAATTCTTTGCATTGTTTTATTTATAATTAACAAATTTTTCTCCAAATTTATATTTTTCCATGATAAAGCACAAATTTCTCCTATTCTTATTCCAGTATTTAAACAAATTAATATGCCTATATCTCTATAAGTTCCATTTTTTATACATTGTTTTTCTAATTTGTTTTTCTCTTTTTTACTTAAAATCTGTGTTTCTAATAATTCATTTTTAGGCATAGCAATTAAATCAATTTTAAAATCACAATTATATTTTCTTTCTGCATATTTTAGTATAGATTTTAATACTATTATTATGTCTTTAATAGTCTTTGTTGATAAATTTTGTGCAAGTTTATCAACAAAAATGTTAAAATCATAATCTTCAAAAAAACTTATCTTTCGTTCATCAAATTCTGGTATTATATATTTATTTATAATATATTTATAACGGTAATATGTTGAATCTTTTATATTATATTTTTTATATAATAACCAACTTTCTGCTACTTTCTTTAATTTTTCATTTTTTCCTTTACTTAATGTTTTCATTTTACTAATACAATCTCCTTCCTTTTTTAAATCTTACCAAAGTGATAAAACTTATCTTGCATTTTATATTAGTAAATTAAAAAAAAGCAACATTCTTAATTTTAGAGTGCATTTTGCCATAAACTGTAACCTAAAAAATTATTTAATTTGTAATAATTAATAAATTTTTCTTATATCTATAACTTCTATTTCCATATTTCTATCATTAACCCTAATTTCACCTTCTACATATATAAAATTTTCTTTCTTTATTTTGCTATATATATAATCTGCCATTTCATCATATCCAAATACCTTTATTACATATTTATTTGCAAATTCAATATATAAATATGAGATTGATATCTTCTTACTTTTATATAAAAAGTTAAATTCTGGTTCACTTATTACTTTTCCCATAATAAAGCATCTATTCAATTGCTCTCCTCCTTATCTAACTTTCTTATATAACATAAAACACATATTTTCGATTACTCTACTAACATGTGTTTTACTGATACATTTTTACCTAATATCCTATTAAAATCATTTTCTATTAGGAAGGAATAAACCTCTTTAATATCTAATACTTTACTGTATATATTCCGTAAAATATATAATCTCAAATAATATTAGAGTACCGCACGAAACCCGATGTTAAGATTAGTGTTGCTGACTGTGTTATTACCATTGCGGTAGCAAACTGGGTAAGTTGCGTATGCGTTGATGTAACTCCCACCACGAATCACACGAGCATTCGATTTATCCCTACTGAATAATTTAATTATTTATGCAGAAATTTACATTACATTCAAATTTTCTGAACTTTCTGTAATATAAAATAATTTATTTGTTAAATTATGTACATTTGCATATTGTATATATCCTAAATGTCCACACAGATACTTTTTCGCTTCATAACTAGTCATTCTGCCATTTTTTATTTCTTCTTTTAAATATTTAATTTTCTTTTTTAATTTTTTCTTTCCCCTATCTCTTATTTTTAATCTATATTCATTAATTTTATATCCACAAAAATTCAATCCTTGTTTATTTTTAAATATCTGTGTTTTACTATTTAATTCCAATTTTAATTTTTCATCTAAAAAAATTTTTATTTTTTCTAATGCCTTTTTTGCTTCTTCTTTAGTCTTTACAAGTATTACAGAATCATCCATATATCTATAATAATATTTTATTTTTAATTCATTTTTTATATATTGGTCTAATTCATTTAGATATATATTTGCAAATATTTGTGATGTATAATTTCCTATTGCAACTCCTTGTTGTGGATTATTTGAATATATTATTTGACTAATTAACCATAACAACTTTTTATCTACGATTTTTCTTTGCATAATATTGTATAATATATCTTTATCTATGCTTTGAAAGTATTTTCTTACGTCCATTTTTAATATATAGTACTCACTCCATTTTCTTTTACAATGTTTCATACCTTTTTGTACTGCAAGTACAGCTTTTAAAGTTCCTTTTCCTTTTAAACACGCATACGAATGTTCTATAAATGTTGGGACATACGCATCTATTAAAAAATTATCAACTAACCATCTATGTACTATTCTGTCTATATATCTTGATTTTTCTATTTTTCTTAATTTAGGTTCTCTTACATAAAAAACTGTATATCCTCCGATGCTTATATGTCATATTTTTTAATTGCTCATATAAATATCTTATATAATCTTCTTGTTTAAGTTCAAATAGTATTATATCTTTTTTATATCTTTTATTTTTTCTACTCTCAATATGAGCTTTCATTAAATTGTCATACGTTAAATATTTATCATAAACATTTCTTAGTGTCTTTGGCATAATATTTTAGAAGTCCTCCAATAATTTTTCCCAATTCATATATCATTTCTGATGCTATTTTAAATTTTTTTTCATCTATCCATTTATTTTTATACATTATTCTTAGAAAAATTCGTTGTGCATTTAGTTTAGCATCTACACAATTTATACAATTTAATTTTTCTTTTTCATTTATTTTACTCAACAATAATATTTCTTCTATCATTTCATACATTGATTTCTTATATTCTGTCCCTATGCTAAACTTCTCTGTTCGCGGTAATTTTATTATTACTTCAATCATATATTGAATATATTTTTCAGATTTTGGAATTAATATTAACTCATTTTTACTATCTCCCATTCGTCTAATTTATGTTAATGCCAATTTTAACATACTCTCCTTCCTATAGTTTATCGCAAACAAGAGTTCAGGGCTACTTGATATAAAGTACCGCACGATACCCGATGTCAAGACCAGAGATGCTGACTGTGCAATGACCATAGCGGTAGCAAACTGGGTAAGTGGCGTATGCGTAGATGTAACTCCCACCACGAATCACACGATATTGGTTGCTCGTTTGATAATGTGAGTCTTCTTCTGTCCATTCCCATAGATTACCTGCTACATCAAATGTATGGTATTTGTGTGTATAATTACTTGCACCTGTTGTTAATAAATCTCCACCTGAATTATCTGTACTATAATTAGCTGTTTTTCCCGTTGTTTTTTCTCCAAATTTATCTAAATACCAATACCCACCAGTATAAGTTGCTTTTGCCAATCTACCATTATAGTCTATTTGTGTATTTCTATAATTTCCCCAATTTCCGGAACTTGTTAAATCTGCATCCGTCATATTTTCTTTTTCTTTTATTTTTGTTATCATTACGTCCCATTGTGTTCCTGTTATTAACCCACTTTGGACACTATCAGTATTATACATACTTTCAGCATTTTTCTTTGCATAATTCCAATCTATAAACATCCATGGAATCTGTCCAGCTTTACTTTGTGGCACTCCATCTTGATTATATATTTTATTTGAACCTGTATGTTGTTGTTTAGTTGTAAACTCCTCAATATCTGTTGCAAGTCCTGCTTCATATCTTGCTACATAAAATCCTCCATACTTTCTTATTTGTACTAATTCAGCATTTGATGTTGTTGTATCCCATTGTGCATTTTGTTTATTCCAAGTTGTATTCTTTACATACTCTTGCTCTGTACATGGTATCCATACAAACTGATTTCCTTGTAATTCTGTCGCTTTTTCCCACGTTGTCTTATCTGTACCATCATATTTATCTGCTTGATTATCTGATATTATTACGCCTGTACTTAAATTTCCTCCAACATAATAAAATCCATTAGGAACTGGTACTGTTTCTCCACCTCCTAAAGAAACTGCATATACTGCTGCAACTCTTCCAACTACTTTTTCTTCTCCTGTTTCAGTATCTACATATTTTAATTCTGCACCTTGCCATTGCTCTGGTAACCTAACTTGTTTACCTGCCTCTGTATCTTGCGTGTTCTCTGGTAAATCTCCATTATTTTTCATATACTCTTCATATTCTTTTAAAATAGAATTTTCCTTTTCTTGTGCCTCTTGTGTTCTTTGTTTTGCTAATTGAACTTTGTCAAATAGCCCATTTCCTGTTAACTGTGCTATTGAAATACCTGCCAATATCAACAATATTACTATTGTTATTACTAGTGCTACTAATGTTATTCCTTTATTTTTTTTACTAGTCAATTTCATTTGTTTTCCTCCACTTCTTTTGTTTTATTTTGTTAAAATTTTATCTTTTCTATTTTTTTTTTGTAAATTTATTTGGAAATTTTTATTAATAACTTATATACATAATATTTATCTAAAAACCTCAAAACTATGTATTTCTCTTATAATTTTTTATAAAAATAAAGGTACCCTTTGAACTATTTTATAATTTAAATAGTTCATTAAGTACCTTCTTGTATATTTTATATTTACTTTAATAATATATTTTTATAAATATAGTTTATATTTCAAACGGAAAAAATTTTATTTTAAATTTTTAATTTTCTCAATTGTTAAACCTGTTGTTTCACTTATTATCTTAATATCTATATTTTGTTCTTTTAATTTTTTTGCAATAGCTAGTGCAGTTTGTTGTTTTCCAGCTCTTAATCCCTTATCATAACCAGCTTCTTCTATATCTGCCTGGTTCATTCTATATTTTTCTCTTAGTTCTGCTAAATATTCTTCATGTTCATCTTGACTTATTTCTTCTATAGTTAATCCAGTTAAGTTACATATACTTTCAATATCTATATTTTGTTCCTTAAGTCTTTTTGCAATAGATAATATTTTTTTATTACTTTGTTCAGTAGCTGCTTCGAATCCTTTATAATAACCCGCTTCTTCTATATCTGCCTGGTCCATTATATATTTTTCTCTTAGTTCTGCTAAATATCTTTCATGTTCATCTTGACTTATTTCTTCTAGTACTTGTTTTGCTTTTTGAATTGC
>CANQTJ010000098.1 GCA_947626705.1 uncultured Clostridia bacterium
CCGATTCCCCCGATTTCCCCCTTTTCTCCGATTCCCCCTTTCTCTCCTTTTTCTAATTTTCACTCTTGTATCATTTTTTTATATATGTTAAAATAGGACAAAAGAAATTTAGGAGGAAAAATGAAAAAAGACCAAGAACGTATTAGAAACTTTAGTATAATAGCACATATAGACCATGGAAAATCAACATTAGCAGACAGACTTATAGAAATGACAGGAGTACTTTCAAAAAGAGAAATGGAAAGTCAAGTATTAGACAATATGGAAATAGAAAAAGAAAGAGGCATTACCATAAAATCACAAGCTGTAAGAATGATATATAAAGCAAAAAATGGAGAAGAATATATATTAAATTTAATTGATACACCAGGACATGTAGACTTTAATTATGAAGTATCAAGAAGTTTAGCTGCATGTGATGGAGCAATATTAGTTGTAGATTCAAGTCAAGGAGTAGAAGCACAAACATTAGCAAATGTATATTTAGCTATTGACAATAATTTAGAAATTTTACCAGTAATAAATAAAATAGATTTACCAAATGCAAGACCAGATGAAGTAAAAAAGGAAATAGAGGACATTATAGGAATACCAGCACAAGATGCACCTTGCATTTCAGCGAAATCAGGACTAAATGTAGATGAAGTCTTAGAAAGAATTGTTACAGATTTACCAGCACCGAAAGGTAATATAGATGAAAAAACAAAATGCTTAATATTTGATTCATACTATGATAATTATAAAGGTGCGGTTGCACATGTTAGAGTAGTTGATGGAAAAGTAAAAGTTGGAGATGAAATAAAACTAATGGCAACAAATAAAATATATACAGTTGCAGAAGTAGGATATTTTGCTCCAGGAGCATATATGCCATCAAATGAAATTAAAGCTGGAGAGGTAGGATATATAGCAGCTAGTATAAAGAGTTTATCAGACATACACGTAGGAGATACTGTAACTGATGCAAATAATCCAGCAAGTGAACCATTACAAGGATATAAAAAAGTAACACCAATGGTATACTGTGGATTATACCCAATAGATGGAAGTGAATATGAAAATTTAAAAATAGCATTGGAAAAATTACAACTAAATGATGCAGCATTAGAATATGAACCAGAAACGTCGGCAGCTTTAGGTTTTGGATTTAGATGTGGATTTTTAGGATTGCTTCACTTAGAAATAATTGAAGAAAGATTAGACAGAGAATTTGACTTAGGATTAATAACAACAGCACCATCAGTTATATATAAAGTTCATAAAACAACAGGAGAAATAATAGATATATATAATCCAACAGATTTGCCAACTCCACAAGAAATATCTTATATAGAAGAACCATTTGTAACCGCTAATATATTAACTCCCAAAGAATATTTAGGAAATATAATGGATATATGTCAAAAAAGAAGAGGCATATATATAGATATGAAATATTTAGATGAAAATAGAGTAACTTTAATATATGAAATGCCACTAAATGAAATAATATATGACTTTTTTGATAATTTAAAATCAAAAACTAAAGGATATGCATCATTTGATTATGAATTTAAAGAATATAGAGAATCAAAATTAGTTAAATTAGATATTCATATAAATGGAGAACCAGTAGATGCGTTAAGCTTTATAGTACACAAAGACAGTGCATACAATAGGGGAAAGAAAATGGTAGAAAAGCTAAAAACAGAAATACCAAGAAAACTATTTACTATACCAATTCAAGCTGTTGTAGGAGGACAAGTTATCGCAAGAGAAACAATCTCAGCAATGAGAAAAGATGTATTAGCAAAATGTTATGGTGGAGATGTAACTAGAAAGAAAAAGCTTTTAGAAAAACAAAAAAGAGGAAAAAAGAAAATGCGTGAAATTGGTAATGTTGAAGTACCACAAGAAGCATTTTTATCAGTATTAAAATTAGACGATGAATAGATGATAAGCAAAACTTAAAATAATAAAAAGGAGAATCATTAGATAATATGAAAAAAAATAATAATAAAAATGGTAATTTTCAAAAAGTAAAGTATGAAAATAATGAAGAAAAAGATTATGAAGACCAAGTAGAAGGAAGAAATTCTGTACTTGAACTATTAGAAAGTGGCAAAGATATAAATAAGATATTTATTACAAAAGGAGAAAAACATGGCTCAATAAATAAAATAATAGCTATTGCAAAAGATAGAGGAATAATAATAGTAGAAAAAGATAAAAGTAAAATGAATGAAATAGCGCAAAATCAAAATTATCAAGGAGTAATTGCAATAGTACCACCTTATGAATATTGCGAAATAGAAGATATCTTAGCAGAAGCTAAAAACAAAAAAGAAGACGCTTTTGTATTAATACTAGATGGAATTGAAGACCCACATAATTTAGGTTCAATAATAAGAACAGCAGAAACTGCTGGAGTACATGGTATTATAATACCCAAAAGAAGAGCAGCAAGTGTAAACAGTACAGTAAATAAAGTATCTGCTGGAGCTGTTCAATATATGAAAATAGCTAGAGTTACAAATATATCAGATGCAATTCAAAAATTGAAGGATGCAGGATTATGGATATGTGGAACTCATATAAATGCAGAAAAATATTATTATGAACAAGACTTAACAGGACCACTAGGAATAGTAATAGGAAATGAAGGAAATGGAATGACCGATAAAGTAACCAAAAATTGTGATTTCCTTGTAAAAATTCCAATGAAAGGGAAAATAACATCATTAAATGCATCAGTGTCAGCAGGAATAATTTTATATGAAGTAGGTAAGCAAAGAAATTCAATTTAATATATTGATTAAAATTCAAAAAAAATATATAATATAATTATACTACTAATTTAGGAGGAATAATTATGATACCAAGAAAAACAAGAATAGCAATATTAATTTTATGTATTACATTTATAATATTACTAATTTTAGGAACATTAGGCTTTTTATTTTTAAAAACAGATATATTTACATCTAAAGAAAAATTATTTGCCAAATATTTAGTTCAAAATATAGAAACAATTAATATATTAAATATGCAAGACAACTTGAATGTAGAAAATATATTAGATACTAATAAATATCAAACTAATATAGATGCAAATATACAATATACAGAAAATATTGGAACTAGTGACGAAAATAGGAGAAATCCTATTAATGATGTAGGCATAAAAATTTATAGTAATACAGATAAAGAAAATAACTATGATTATAAAGATATAGCAATAACAAATAAAGATGAAAATTTAGTTAGACTTGAATATATACAAGAAAACGAAAATAAAGGAATAAGGCTAGATGGTATACAACAATTTGTAGTATCAAATAATGATGAACAAGGCGAAGATACACAAGAATTAAATATTTTAAATTTAGAAAATATGTTGCAACAACTAAATATGAAATCAATATTTAGTTTTTCAGAAGAAGAAAAACAAACGGTAATAAATAATTATTTAGCAATAATACAACAAAATATACAATCTAATAGATATAATAAACAATCAAATTCTCTAATAACAGTTAATAATAAAGATGTACAGGCAAATGCTTATAGTATAACACTTAAGGGAGAAGAATTAAATAATATTTATATAAAAATTTTAGAACAAGTTTCAAAAGATGAAATTATTTTGTCAAAAATTGATGCATTAGAAAGTCAAATAAAAGAAAATGATACAGAGTATAAAAATGAAAGTATAAGAGAAAATTTTATAGAAGGAATAAATGAAACTATACAAGAAATACAAGAGCAAGATATTATAGATGAAGATGTAAAAATTACAGTATATGAAAGTAAAGGAAAAACAGTAAGAACAGTAATAGAAAAAGCTACAAATAAAATTATGATAGATATATATAATGATTCTAGCATAAAAATAGATAACATTATATTAGGAGATAGCGTAAATGAGCAATACATAAAAATAGAAAAAAATAACGACCAGACACAGTCAAATATATCAGTAGAATATCAAAAAATAAAAGATAACGAAAATACAACTAATATCAATTTAATATATAAGAAAGAAATTAAAAATGACAATGAAATAGCAAAAGCAACAGAATTACATATATCAAATGAAAAATACGAAGCTATTTTTAATATAGAAAATAATATAAAAATAGTAGAAGAATTTGAAAATAAAACAACATTAGAAGAAAATAATGTAAATTTAAATAACTTATCAGAAGAACAACAAGAAATAATTAAAGGAATATTAGATGAAAATATACAAACACAATTAGAAAATTTATATTCAGTTGTAACATTAGACGATTATATCACAATGATAAAAAATCTTAGTGTAATAGGACAAAATGAAATACAAATGCCAAGCGAAGACGAAATTACAGACATATCTAAAAGTAGATTTAACTCACAGTTTGAGTTTTTTGCCAGTGAAAATCTAACAAAAGATAATGTGGAACAATTAATGCAAGTAATAGAAAACAACCTCGAAGATATGAAAGTAGTTTTAAAAACTGGAGAAGTTGAAGACTTAGATATAGAATTACTAAAATCTGATGAACAAGATAGTAGAGAATATTTAGAAAATATATCTCAAATACTTATTTATATAAAACAAAATACTGAAAATCAAGACAAACAAGAAGAGTTTTCTGAATTTTTAGAAATGAATAATACAAGTAAATATAATATATCTATTGAATATGATGATAATGGATTAGTAAATATGATTAAAATAGAAATTGTAGAAGAATAATTTTTTATCAATTAATATCTATAAAAAACAAAAATTAAATTAATTATATAATATTAAATTATAAAGTTATTAGTCATATATAATGATTAATATAATAAAGCAATTATTGAACTAATTTTTAAAATAAATATTATTATGATTATTATTTAAAAGACGACTAGTAACCTTATAAAAAGTTATAATTCACAGTTTAAAAAATTTTATTAAAAAGGTTAAATATATAATATTTGAAATTAAAATATTATATATTTAGCCTTTCTATTTAATTAACATATTAGCTATGAATTGTAACTATAAAAAAATTGGAAGAAAATACTAGAAAAAATGTATTGACTTTCATAAAAAAAGATGTTAATATAATATTTAGCACTACAGAACAAAAGCGGACATTATTAACATTATTAACATTTTCACTATTTAGAACATTTTAAAGTCTGTGTCTTTGTTCATCTGGAAAAATTGTATAGTAATTTTTCTGTGGAATGCTTTATATTATAGGACATTCGGAGAACTATCCTATAATATAAAAAAGTATTATATTATAATAATATAAAAATAAAATAAAAAACTTTAAAAAATATGTTGACAAATATAAAAGGTTGTAGTATAATACAAATCGTTCAATAAAAAATAGAACATAAAGTACATTGAAAAGTAAACAGCAAATCCTTTAGAGAAAAAACCAAAGCGGTATAAAAAGCAAAATAAAAAAATTTTGTAAAACTAACTCAAAACCAAGAGTTAGGAAAAAGTACCGAAAAGAATTTTAAAAGTTTTTATCTAATAAAAAGTAAGA
>CANQTJ010000099.1 GCA_947626705.1 uncultured Clostridia bacterium
ATTAAAAAGGATATGCATAATGTTATTATTTCTACTTTCAAATCTACCAAACCTTTCTTCTTTTTTATTTCATTTCTTTAATTATATCTCTTACAATTATTCTTTCGTCAAATGGATATTTCACACCATTTATTTCTTGATATGGCTCATGTCCTTTACCTGCTAAAACGATAATATCTTTTTTATTAGCCATTTTTATAGCACGTTCAATAGCTTTAACCCTATCAATAATTACTTCATATTTTCCTTTTGTCTTCTTTATTCCACTTTCTATTTGTTCAACAATCTTTTTAGGGTCTTCTGTTCTTGGATTATCAGAAGTAATTATTGTATAATCTGCAATTTTACCAGAAATTTCTCCCATTATACTTCTTTTTCCAGTATCTCTATCTCCTCCGCAACCAAATACAGAAATTACTCTTCCTCTTGTATAGCTTTTTGTTGCTTGTAAAATATTTTGCAAACTTTCTGGTGAATGTGCATAATCTATCATTATTGCTAATTCTTTATTATTATCAACTAATTCTGACCTTCCTGGAACTCTAACTTCTTCTAAAGCTTGTTTTATAATTTCTGGAGAAATTCCAAATTTTTGGGCTACACATATTGCTGCTAATGAATTATAAACACTAAATCTTCCCGGTATTCCTGTTTTTACTCTTTCATTTCTATCTGTTATTTTTACTTTAAAATCAACATAAGAATTTGTAATTGTTACATCTTTTGCTATAACATTTGCAAAATTATCTATACCATAAGTTACAATATTATTATCTGGAAATAATCTTGGAATTTTTGCTGAATATAAGTCATCAGCATTTACTATTCCTGTTTTACACATTTCAAATAATTTTAACTTCGAATTAAAATAATCTTGCATATCTGAATGTTCTTTTTCACTTATATGGTCTTCTGAAAAATTAGTAAATAATACTATATCAAATTGACATCCTTCTACCCTATGTAATTTTAAGCTTTGTGAAGAAACTTCCATTACAACAACTTCTACTCCACTATCTAGCATTTGTTTAAATGTTTTTTGTAATTCTAAGCTTTCAGGAGTTGTTCTATCATTATCTTTTATTCTCTCACCATTTATATATGTTGCAATTGTTCCTATTAAACCTACTTTTTTACCTGCTTTTTCCAAAATTTCTTTTATCATAAATGTTGTTGTTGTTTTTCCCTTTGTTCCAGTAACACCAATTAATTTTAATTGAACCATTATTATAGTTATATTTTCTGGTATATTTAATTTATTCAAATCACAACCTTCTTGTACCATAACTGCAATAGCACCATTTTCAATTGCATTTTCCACAAATTGATGACCATCTGTTGAAAATCCTTTTATAGCTACAAATAAAAAACCTTCTTTTACTTCTTTTGAATTCTTCTCTATTCCTTTTATATCTATATCTATATTTCCTTTTGCCTTTATACCTTTTATTCCAACTAATAATTTTTTTAATTCCATTTAGACTCATCCCTTCATTTTTATATTATAGAAAAATTTATCTACTATAATAGACAAACATAACTTAAATGTTTTAACTTTAGAATAATCCATTTTTTTTACATTATATAACTAATTTATGTTTTTGTATAGTATTTGTAAAAGATTTTTATTTTTTTCTAACTAGTAACTATTTATTATATATTATTAAAAGCTTTCGTTTTTATGCTATTTTATATGTAATTTTATAAATACAAATTTTTCTTATATTTGTATTTATATAAAATATTTTAACATTCTTTGTATCAATTGTAAACTTAAATATTTTTTTGCAATTTCTATTTTTAAAAAAATTTTTCATAATTTTCAAAAAAAAATAAAATTTATTTTTTATATTACTATAATCTTTTAGATACAATAAATAGGACAGATAAATTATCTGCCCTATTGAAAACAAAAATACATTGAACTATTTTTCAGATAAATATTTTTCGACCAACTTAATTAATTCTTCAGCTGTTTGGAGTTGTTCTTCTTTAGCTTGTTCTAATCTGTGATTCGCTAATTCTTTAGATACTTTTTTATTCACTTAAAACAACTCCTTCCTTTTGAACATTCATATAAAAAGGTAGTGCTTGTAACCAATAATTAAATTTATCAATATTCTTTACTAATGGTGATAACATTATATCAAATTGGTTGTCAAATTCTATGTCATACGCAATATCTGAAATTTTATCTCTGTACTCTATAATTTCTTCATCACTTAAATCTGTTAAAATCATAATATCTATATCAGAACTACTATTAAAATCTCCGTCTTGCATAAGATCCATAAAGAATAATCTTTCTAATTCTATTTCCCAGTAATTTATTTACCTTTGTTGTAAACTCTTGTATAATATTATTTATTTTATTTGGTATATTAGGCATTATTTATTCCTCCAATTTATAATAGTATATCACATTTATATCAATATAGCAATGCAAAAATTTTTTATTTTCAAAAAAATTTCCTACATTTATAATATGTCGAAAAAAATATAAAAATATAAAAAAAAATAATAAATTGTATAAAAAAATAATAAAAGGATAAAATAATCATATAAACAAAATACTATTAATTCATAAAAGTAAAATAGTGGATATTACTTAAATCTCTACTAATATAACAAAATAGTATTTTAAAATAATAAAAAGAAAGGATATAACAAAAATGAAAAAAATTAAGAAAATAATTTTATTATTATTAGTATTATCAATAACTTTGGTTTTTAATCAAACTATTAGTAATGCTGCAAATATTTTAGTAACTGATGACGAAAGTTTACGTCAAGCAATTCAAGATGTTCAAGAAGGTCAAGCAATTGAATTAACTGAAAATATTGAATTAAAATCACCTATTGAAATATCAGATAAAAAAATTACAATCAATGGTAATGGCCATACAATATCAAGAAAAACTGAGGACTGGACTACAACAGGGCCTAACGCTACTTTAATAACAGCAGGTGGATCTGCTAATGTTACTTTAAATAATCTTACTTTAAGTAAAAGTGAAAAATATGGTGTACAAGCTTATAATGGAGGTTATGTTACATTAAATAATGTAATAATTTCTGATTGTGAATATGGTGGTGTATTAATCAATGCAGGTACAGTAGAAGTAATCAAATTACACTTAGGTCATAATGGTCTAACAGATTCTAATAATGGTATAGAAATTGCAAAATCTTCAGCTCTTTCTGGTAATGGACAAGAACCAAAATTAGTAATGAATGGTGCTTTATCATCAACAGAAAAAGAAAATGTAGTTCGTGTTGATATAGATGACCCTGCAAGTAGTTTTGAAATCACTAATACTGAAAATACTGAAAATAAAGTATTATTAAATGACAATAATTTAGTTGTTGTAGATGAAAATAATGTAATATTATATAATGGTGGTGAAGTTGAGCCTACAGATTTTAAAGGTGAAGTATATATTGAAAATGTAACAGTAACAATTAAATTAAACGATAAAACTGTATCAATAACATTACCATCTGGTCAAACTCTTTCAAAAGAACAAGCAATGTCAGCTATTAATTTAACATCTTTAGGCTTAGAAAATTATACTTTAGAAGGACTATACTCAGATGAAGCATTTACAACTGCATTCAATTTCTCAACCCCTATTACAGGAAATACAACTATTTATGCAAAACTTAATTTAATTGAATCACAACCTCAACCTGAAGCACAACCTGAAGGAAAAGACGAAACACCAAAAACTGGTTTAGATAATCATTTAGAAATAGCTATATTAATAATAGCAATATCATCATTAGGAATAATAGTATTTAAAAATAAGGAATTTTAATTTATATAGTTAATCATAAAATAGTCTAATATTTTTATTATTCTATCTTATGATTAGCTTTATATATATCTATGGATAAAATTAAAAAAAATTTCAATAAATTATTTTGCATAATATTAATAGTATTCATTATTCTTTCTATAATTTTTATAATAAAATGTTTTTTAGATTTATGGAATAAAAAAAAGCAAATAAATTCTTTAAGTAAAATTTCAATTACTGATAACATCGTTTTACAAAAAACTGCAACTGATTCACAAACAGAAACAAACAATTCACAAGATGTAGAAAATATACAAGAAATACAAAATATAAAAACAGAAAGAATGCTAAAAGTTGAAGAACTTAAAAAAATGAACTCAGACATAATAGGTTGGATAGAAATAGAAAACACTAATATTAACTATCCCGTTGTGCAATGTGATAACAATAGCTATTATATGAAACATAATTATAAAAAACAATATTCAACAAATGGTTCTATATTCTTAGATAAAGATTATTCTTGGAATCCAGCTAGTAGTAATTTACTAATATATGGCCACAATAATAAAAATAACACCATGTTTCAAGATTTATTAAAATATCAAAATATACAATTTTATAATGAACATCCGTCTATTAGATTTACTACAACTTCTGAAGATGCTAATTATGAAATAATATCTGTATTCAAATCACAAGTATATTATAAATCTCAAAAAAATGTTTTTAGATATTATTATTTTATAAATAGTAATAATGAGGAAGAATATAATGAATTTGTAAACAATGCTAAAAATGCGTCATTATATGATACTGGCAAATCTGCGAAATATGGAGAACAACTTATGACATTATCAACTTGTTCTTATCATACAAAAGATGGTCGATTTGCAGTAGTAGCTAAAAAATCCTATTAATAATTTACTTAAAAATTAATATATAATAAATTACGAAAAGTCTTAATATAAGATTATTAAAAATATTAAGACTTTTCGATTTTCTTTTAATATTTTATATAAATTTTACTTCCTTTGTTTATAGTTATTCCATTTATAGGTATTTGTTCTGTAATAATAGTATTTTCTTTATCTATATCTTCTGTACTATTATCTATACTAATCTCTAAACCTAATTCTTTAGTTATTTTTTCTGCTTCTTTGATAGATATACCTTGTATATTAGGCACTTCTACTTGTTCTATTGGTTCTAACTCATCTTGATTTCCTTGACTTACCCCTAAATATGGTAAAATTTCACTAAATATTTGACCTCCAACAGGTGCTGCGACACCACCTCCTTGGTGTATTTTAACAACACAAATTTAACAATATCTAATTTTTCGAATATAATGTTAGGAGGTGTTTAAAATGTTTACGAATATATTTAATACTGCAAAAGCCAATATAAAAGGTGGAAAAAAATATCCTAAAATAGATGGCACTGTTACTTTTAGAGAAACCAAAAATGGGGTAATTGTTACTGCTAAAATTAATAATTTGCCACAATCCAAAGATAAATGCAAAGGTAGATTTTTTGGTTTTCATATTCATGAAGGTACTTCTTGCACAGGAAATAGTTCTGATGAATTTGCAAATGCCAAAACGCATTTAAATCCTACTAATTGTCCTCATCCTTTCCACATAGGAGATCTTCCACCACTAATTGAAAATAACGGATATAGCTATATGAGTGT
>CANQTJ010000100.1 GCA_947626705.1 uncultured Clostridia bacterium
TTCTATATGCAGATTTTACTCTTGCTATAAGCTCTAGTGGATTAAATGGCTTTGTAATGTAGTCATCTGCTCCTATTGTTAATCCCTGTATTTTGTCTTTATCTTCGATTTTAGCAGTTAGCATTATTATTGGGAAAGTTAATCCTTTATCTCTTATCATTTTGCATATTTCAAATCCATTAATATCTTTAATCATTATATCTAAAATAGCAAAATCTAATTGCTGAGTATTAATACATTGTATAGCTTCATTAGAATTGTAATATTTAAAAACATTATAATTTTCATTTCTTAAATAAACCTCTACTAAATCTGCAATTTCTTTTTCATCATCTAATACTAAAATATTCATTAATTTTTCTATCCTCTCTACTTGTATTCTACCATACAACAGCTTTTATTTCTATTATTTCAACAAAATGTAAGAAAAACTTAAGAATTTGTTAAGCTTTTCTTAAAACTCTTATCAATTAATTATTCTATACTAATAATAGTTTGGAGGGATTTTATGAAAAGAAAACGAAAAAGAAAACTTAATTTTAAAAAAATCATAATATTTATTATTTTTATTATTTTTATAAAAATTTTTGTAAGAAATATTATGTTTTCTAATAAAATGTCAAATATTATAAAAAATAATGATTCTATTTTTCAACCTAACAATGAATATTCTATTATAAAACAAAATAATAATAGTAATTATATTGGAAAAGGTCAAGAAAAAGTATCTAATAAAGATGGATATTATACTACTTTTACTACTGACAATTCGTATAAAAAAACTTATATTGAATATAAACAAAATGGTGATGCTTCTTGGAGTAAAAATACATATTGGAATGATTCTATGGAGAAATCTGGATGTGGAATTACATCTATGGCTATTATTTTAAGTGGGTATGGAAAAAATGTTACCCCAGAAGATTTGAGAAATAAATATTATCCTGTAATTGATTATGAATCTTTAAGTACAGAATTTTCTAAATCTTATGGAATACAGTCAAGTGGCTTTTTTTATGATTCTGTTCATTTATCAAAGGAATACATAAAAAAGCATTTATTAACAAATAGACCAGTTCTTATTTGTGTTTGGAATTCTCCTAGTGAAAATCGTTGGACAACCACTTCTCATTATATGGTATTACTTGCCTCAGACAATGATAATATGGTATATATTTCCAACCCTAATGGTGGAAAAAATGATAGTAAAAGTTCTGGATGGTATAAATATGATGAAGTTATCCCTTATATTGCTAAAGCATTATTTATTGAAAGTTATAAATAAGAGTGTTCTTCTTTTTATGAAGGCGTAGCTACGGTTTGATATTTTATAAAGTAAGTAGTATCAATACTTACAAGTCACAAGATAAAAAAAATTTATGTAGTGTTAATGTAGTTTTGAAAAAATCCGTTCTTTCTTATTTTATCCTGTCTCTTGTCCTTAACTTCTATGTTCCTTACTAGTACTACATATCTTTATATCCAATCTTTATTGTGCATCCTGTTTTTATCTTGTAATTATCAAAAAAGGCTTAATAATATAAGTTTGAAAAAATATTTGAATTTTTTCAAAATCTTTGTATAATATAAATAGAAAATGAGAACACATATAATGTGTGTTACCCAAATAATTGAATTACACCACTAGCTCTGTGAAAGCGTATGTGGTGTATTTTTATTGTTGCTTATTAGTTAGTATTATGTATATAACACTCAATAAGGTAACACTTACATCTGCTTTTATCTCATTTCCTATATTTTACACTATATAACAATATTTACTAAAAATTAATTATTTCAGATTTATATATATCTTTTGTTCTATAATTTCTTAACATATTTTTACAATTTTTTTGTTTTTTTATTTCCTATACTTTATTTAAACATATCTTGTTTTAGTTATAAATATTTTGTAATATTAAAACTTTGTTAATATTATCTTTCCTGGTTGATTTTTAACTGCTTCTACTGATTGTCCCCATAAATATAAATATATTCCATCTTCTCTCATTGTAATATTAAGAGCCCAATTTGTTGATGTTGCACCTGGTACAACATACCATTGTTTATCCCATAACTCACTATATATACGGCATCCGATAACAGAACAATTATTTATATTATATCCATCTGGGTAATCAGCAACTTTTAACCAACCACTAGTATTAGGAGCTATTATATCTATAACAATTGTTTTATTTATAAGTTCATCATATTGCTCAGCTGTTAATGTTATACTATCTCTATTTCCACTAACATATTTATCTATTTCATTTTCATAATCCCCTAAAGTCGCATTTTCTTTTGCTTGTGCTTCATCTGATTTTTTTTTCGCTAATTTTACTTTATCAAAAAGACCATTTCCTGTTAATTGTCCTATTGTTACACCTGCTAAAATTAATAATAAAATTATCGTTATTACTAGTACAATTAATGTTATTCCTTCATTCTTTTTCATATTTCTCTCCCTTTCTCTCTTTTGTTATTTTGTGCATTTTTTTCTTTTTTATTTTATCATTGTAAAAAATTCTTGTAAATATTATTTATGATTTTTGTCATATTTTATTTGATAACTTGTATACATAAAATAAAATCTATAAGTGAGTTTTAAAAAATAAAAAATACAATATCCTTTCTTGAATATTGTATTTTTATCTTTTAGAAACTCCTAGAGCTACCTCCTCCTCCGGAAGAACCTCCTCCTCCAGAAGAGCCTCCTGAAGACCATCCTCCTCCGGAAAATCCTCCTGAAGATCCTCCTCCATAAAAGCCGCCTCTATCATTTGAGATACTTGCAGAAAACATTGATAATCCAGTAATCAAACCTATCAGATTAAATATTTCAATGAATCCAATTATAAAAAATTGTCCAAAACTTTTAGATTCAATATCAGATACAATTACTTCTTGACAAGTAACAATATAAACTATAGTCATTATAATAAAATATATTACACTAGTTATAATTAATGCTTTACCTTTTTTTATAATTTTTATCCTTTTTAAAAATCCTAATACAGCTCCAAATATTACAGATATAATAGGCATTACTACAAGCAACTCATTATGATTAATATTATTGGCTGGAGTGTATTCTGTTGCAACTGCTTCTTCTATACCTACATCTACATTGTATTCATTTGCAATAACTTCTAAAATTGCACTAAAACCATTTCTTACACCTTCATCCCATTTGTTTTGTTTTAAATATGGAATAATATATTCATCTTGAATTCTTCCTGTTTTTCCATCTGGTAAAATTCCTTCAAGTCCATATCCCACTTCTACTCTAAACTGTCTTTCCTCTAATGCTAATAATAATAGTACTCCATTATTTCTTGTTTTATCTCCTATACCAAAATTTCTAAATAGCTGCGTAGCATAATCTTCCAATGAACTATTACCTAGACTATCAATTGTTACTACTACAATTTGAGCACCAGTTTGAGCGTTTAATCTTTTATTTGTATTAATTATATAAGATTTTGTTTCTGCATCTAACAACCCAGCATAATCATTAACATAGAAATCTGCTGTAGGTTTTACTATTGCAAAACACTTGGAACTAAGCAATATCAACAATATAAAAAAAATTGTTAAAACTTTTTTTATCTTATTTTTTTTATTCAAAATTAACACTAGGCACCTCCGAACTTGATTCATCTGCCTCAAAATAAGTTGCTTTTTCAAATCCAAACATATTAGCAAATATATTACTTGGAAATTTTATAATTGCTGTGTTAAAAGTTTTGACTGCGTTATTATAATCCTTTCTTGCAACAGCAATACGATTTTCTGTTCCGGCTAACTCATCAGATAATTGTGTAAAATTTTGAGAAGATTTTAAATCCGGATAATTTTCTACTACTACCATTAATGCCTTTAATGAATTTGATAATTCATTGTTTGCATTTGATTTTTCTTCAATACTACTTGCATTTACTAATTTTGTTCTAGCTTCAGTAACCTGATTTATTATTTCACTTTCATGACTAGCATATCCTTTTACAGTACTCACTAAATTAGGCACTAAATCAGCTCTTCTTTGTAACATAACATCTAAATCAGATAAGCTACTTTCAACTGTCTCATGTTTAGATACTATTCCATTATAGCTGCCTATAGCAACTAGAGCAAGTATAATTACAATAGCAATTACACAAATTAAAACCATATTTGATTTCTTCATATTTTTTACCCCCCTTTTTCTAAACTTTTCAAAGATTAATAATTTTTTCTTTTTGTTGTGTCTATATATTAAGAAAAGTTGTTACGTTTTTATAATAACATTTTTCGATTTTTTTATCAATAATTTTTTAAATAATTACTCTATAGCTGTGGATAACAATTTAAAAAAAATAACAAAATGTGAATAGTTAATAAAATTACCATATATTACCAATAAAATTATAGTGTAATTTATAAAAAATGAAATTTACTCTTTTTTACTAATCTTTTGAATTAAAATTTGAATTAAATACATTTATATGATACTATAAAATGTCGAACTTTATAATGTTTTTTTATCATCAAAATTCGACATTTTCTTATTTTTTAAACACTTTTATATTTTTTATTTATTTTAAATTTTATTATTAGCAAAATTTTTGTAAATACTTTTGAATTTGGTGTTATATTTAATCTGATATATTATAAACATATATATCTTTAACCTTAATATTCTTTAAATTTTTTGTTTTAATACTTTATACAATATAATACTGATGTGTTAGTTGGACGTGATGTGTATGTTGAAATACTACTTGCTGAACTACTTCCATCAAATGATCTCCATCTCAGAGTATTTTTATTAATTGCTGTATCAACATTACTTATAAAACTATTAAGTTGCCACACTACTGATGTACTTGAATCTCCATATACGCCTACATGATTAGTTGCCGGTTGATTCATTCCAACTTGTGATGTGCTTACTCCAGTTGTTTTACTTGATTGTTGATTTTCACTATATCCTCTTAAAAATTCTCCTTGTAAATTTGGTACTGCAAATGTTGTTGTTCCATCTCCACCCCAATAATCGTAAGCTCCAAATTGTTCTTTAATATAGTTTGCTAAATTACTATATTCACTTATATTATAAATAGCTCCATCACAAAATAAATATCCATCTGGTGCATTAACTCCCATTTGAGCAATTATAGAACCTGTTGGATTAGTGCTTTTCTGAATTCTTGCATCTATTAATTCTGTTAATTCTTCAATTGATATCGTTATTGTATCTCTTGAATTACTTATATATTGTCCAAGTAAAGTTTCATAATATGTCATAATATCATTTTCTTTATCTTGTGCATTTTCATAAGTTTCTTTTGCTTCTTTTGCATTTTTTAATAATCCATTTTTCATTAATTGTGCTATTGATATTCCTGCCAATATTAACAAAATCACTATGTATAGGAAATTACTGATGGTTAGTCCAATAAAAAATTCCACCTTTATCTCTATCTAATTATGACTAACCAT
>CANQTJ010000101.1 GCA_947626705.1 uncultured Clostridia bacterium
TCTAATCCCATTACTACATCTAGGTTACGCAAACCAATATCTGTATCAATTAATACAATTTTTTTTCCTTCTACTGCTAAACTTGAACCTAGATTTGCTGTTGTTGTTGTTTTTCCTACTCCACCTTTTCCTGATGTTATAACTATTACTTCTCCCATAACTCTCCTCCTTAGGATTTTTATGTATATATAATACAACGAAAACAGTAAAAAGTCAATTATTATTTAATTTAATTAATATATAATGCTACCCTAAATCCATATACTCCAGAATTATTATCTACATCACTTACTTCTCTATTTGTTATACTATCTGTACTTCCACTTTTTCCACCTCTTAATACTTTTTGTTGTAAACCACTGCTTTCCATTGTCCATTCAGCTACATTTCCAGCAATATCATATATATTTTTTATTTGATATTTTTCATCATTACCAGTTTTTATTAAGTTTCCACTTTGGTGGTAATTTCCATTTTCTGTACTATCTTGTATAATATATTTCATTGATGTATCTTTATTTATCCATCTCATAATTGCATCCCATTGTACTCCGTAACATAATGTACTGTTTTCGTACATATTTCTAGCTATCTGTACTGCTCCTCCTCTTTCATCTGATATACTGTTTCCCCATGCTATATAGTTATATACATATTTATTTTTCTTTATTACTGCATCTTGCGTTGCTCCAGATTGGCTTGTCCTTTGTGTATCTAATTGTATTCCTGTTTCATATCTTCCAATATAGAAACCTTTATACTCTTTTACACTTTTATATAACTCTTGTGCTTCTTTTATATTTTCGTTTGCTGTTTCGTCTACTTCATCTCCATCTCCTGATGGTTCATAATATTTTCCTTCCATAGCTGATGTTGTAACAAAATCTTCTTTATTTATATTGCTTGTCCCAAAATCTTCTCTTATAAATTCTCCAAACTCATCTACTGGTATCCAAACAAATTCATTTCCTATACTTTGATTGTTTTCATCTATTTCATCTGTAATTACTAATCCGCTTCTAATTTCATTTGTTCCTTCTGCTAAACTTACTCTAAATCCCTCTGGTATGTATGCTATATCTCCATTTTTATCTACATATTTTTCATTTTTTGTGTATTTTTCTGACCACTTATTTTCTTCAATTGGTAGATATATTGCATCTATATTAGATGTTTTATTTTTATTTTTAAAATAACCTTTATAGTGATTTACACTTTTTAAAAAACTATTTTTAATTTGTTCATCTTCTAATGTGTTTGAAGCTTGTATTGTTTGAAAAGTTGATACTTGTTGGTTTGTCAATATTATTGAACTTGGTACTTCTTCGATATTTGATATTTGTTTTTGCCATACATATTGATTTAAACTTGTACTGTTTACTTTTTCATCTTTATTTGTCGAAATAACTATGCTTTCATTTCCTCTATCGTCTTTTTCTTTTCCTATATAGTAATATCCTTCTGGTATTAAAATTCCATCTATATATCTTAAGTCTACTGTTGTTTCGTCTGGCTCTGTATAGTCTGTATAATATGTATTTGTTGAGTTATCTTGTGTTATAGTTATACCTTGAACATAAAATATATTATGACTATTTTCATTTATTATATAAATATCTGTATAATTATTTGCATTTTGCGAATCATTTTTTATTTTTTCATAATCTTTACCATAATTAAGTGTAATACCTTGTATTGCTTCTAAATCAATTACATAAAAATTCCCTACATCATTTTTTTCACTTAATACACTTGATAATGTATCTGTTTTAGTATATTGTATTTTTGCTGGTATTTCTCCATATTCATTATAATACTCTGATATTTTACTTTTTAATAATCCTATATCATTATATAAATTATTTAATGCTTTTATTTCAACACTATCTTGAGCATTATATACTAGCATACCTGTTAAAAAAAATAATATTATTATTGTTGCTATTAGTGCTATCATAGTTACACCTTTTTCTTGTTTTATAATTTCTTTCATCTTTTGATTCTCCTTTTTAACTTTCTTTAGAATAGTTTACTATTAAATTACTTCATTTTCAAGTATTTTTTTATAAATTGTTTCTCTATTTTTATATCTATTGTCTTCTTTTAAGATTAAATACCATAAATATATATCTATTAAAAATATTCCTATATTTTGTATATATAATATTAATATACTTGAAATAACTGTAATTATTATAACTGTTATTTTTGAAATAACATTAATATATTTCTCTGATTTTCTTTTTCCTAAATAAATATGTAATACAGATTTTAGTATTCTTCCTCCATCAAGTGGAAAAATTGGCAATAAATTAAATATCATAATTAAAATGTTAGTATATATAATTATTAAACTATTTATAATATCTATATTTATTTTAGCTGTTATTAATATAATTAATAAATTTGTAAGCGGTCCAGCTAATGCTACTATCATTTTCTTTATTTCTAATATATTTCCCCTTTTTATTTTTTTATTATATTCTTTTACATTTATTTTAAATGCTATTGATACTCCAAATGGCATTATTTCTATTTTTTCTGGTTTCATTCCCATTAATAGTCCTGCAAATAGATGTCCTAACTCATGTATTAGTGCAAAAAGCATAATAAATGCGTATACTTGAATTTGTTTTGTAAAATAAAATAGTATTAAAAAAATAAATATTTTCAGGTCTATTCTAAATCTCATTTTTATTTTCCTTATTTTTATTTAGGTTTTTAGGTTTCCTATAAACCTTTATTATAATTCTAATATTTTTTCTGGGTCAATAATTCTCTCTGAAATTCTTATTTCAAAATGTAAATGTGGTCCTGTAGAATTACCGTGTTGATCCTACTTCTGCTATTTCTTGTCCTTGTTTTACTTTATCACCTTGTTTTACATATAAATTATTACAATGTGCATAAATTATACTCACTTCTCCTATTTGAATCTTTAAATGTTTTCCATAATCTCCTTCTTCTGATGATAATACTACTTCCCCATCTGTTGAAGAAATAATTTTTGTTCCTATACTAGCTGCAATATCCGTCCCTGTATGATTTTTTGGTACAGAACTTGTTGTTGGATCTCTTTGTCCAAATTTTGAACTTATAATTCCATCTATAGGTTTTATAAATGTAGTAGTTGCTTTTATATTTTCTATATCTTGTTCTTCTTGTGATAATTGTTGTACGTTTTCTTGTCCTTGCTGTGATTCTGTTGGCTGTTCGTTAGTTTCTATTTTATTAATATCTTCTAAATCATTTTCAAAAGCTCCTCCGAATTGCATCATCACTATTATTTTTATTATTTTCTTCTTTATTTTTTAATATGTTCATTGATTGTTCTATTTTAACTTTTACACCTTCATATATTTGTGTAAAATTCATATCATAAGATAATACTTCATTTATTTTTTTTATAAAATCTTGTGAAAATATGTAATTATTATTTTGTATTATATATATAAACAAGTATATTACCAAACTTATTATTATTTGTATTATCATTTTTTTTAATAATTTTACATCTTTTCTATTTTCACTATTTACTGTAACTGTTGCCATTTTTCTCTGCGTTCCTTGTTGTCTTCTTGCGTATATTTCTTCTGCCCTTTTTATTTTTTCTTCAACAGACATTATCCTTTCCATTTTTAATCATTCCTTCCTTTGTTCTTCTTTATAAACTATATGTTGTTTTATTTTATTTTATGAATTTTATGTTTTTAGATTTATAAGAACAAAAGCGGACATTATTAACATTTTCACTATTTAGAACATTTTAAAGTCCATTTCTTTGTTTGTCCGCGAAAAATTGTATAACAATTTTTCTGTAAAATGCTTTATATATAGGAAATTCGGAGAACTTTCCTATAATATAAAAAAGTCTGTAAGTGTTACCTTACGACTTTTTTAAAATATTATTACTATTGCCTGTAATATACTCATTATAGTTATACCTATTGCATATTTTTTTAGTTTATTATATTTCTCTTTTGCATCTTTATTAAATATATTTTTTTTATCATTATTTTCTATCTTTGTAATATAGTTATTTACTAACATCTCCGCTTCTTTTAAAATATATTCTTTATCTTTTTTTTCATTATTAATATTTGATGTATTTCTTTTTTGTTCTATTTTCTGTAATTTTTTTATTTTTTTGCTAGATTTTAATACTATTATAGCTTCATCAACAATATTAGATGGTAAATTTTTTATAACTATCATATTTTTAAATTTACTAGCCTCCATTTATACCTCCTAAATTTTATGTATTTATTATATTTTTTCCATATTTTTAAAGGCTATACAATTTTTATATATCTCTTATTGATTTAATTACTTCTTTTGTTACCTTGTTTTTATCAATTTTGTTTAATATATAGATTATAATAAATGTTATTATAAATGTTATAAAATATGCTAGTATACCTAATTTCCATTGCCCATCTATTATTTTATCTCCTGCAATTGTTGATGATATTATTGATGGTAATCTTAATATTGTTGATATTAAGATAAATCTTGTTGATTTTATAGGTAGAAGTCCCCCTATATATATTAATAAATCTTTGGGGCTTCCTGGTATTAAAAATAATATTATCATTACTATTTCTATTTTTTTCTCGTCTTTAAATAATTTGCTATTTTCTATTTTTGATAATTTTTCCTTTGAAAAAAATTCATATATAAATTTTTTTCCATACTTTTTTACAAAGAAGTAAATTATACATGTAATTATAAATACTGATATTGTTATAAAAATTGTTCCCCATAATGGTCCAAAGCATATTCCTGCAAGTACTTCTATTGGCTCTCCTGGTAATATTGCTAATAGTATTTGTGCAACTTCTAATCCAAATAATATTAGTATTCCTATATTTCCTGTATTTTGCACTTTTTCTTTAAACTTTAATTGTCCATCTCTAGTATTTAATTGTTTTAATATAGGTTCCATATATATTGTTCCAGCTATTAATAATATTATTATCGATATTAATGTTATTATTTTTAGTATTTTTATTTTTTTCATAATATTGTTGCTCCTGTTTTTTGAATTTACTTGTATTTTTTTACTTATTTTTTCTATATTCAGTTATTATACTATTTATTAAATATATGTCAATATTTTTAGTTTTTTATTATAGAATATTGTTTTATGAAAAAAATGTAATAATTAATCAAAAAAATAATTAAAATGTCAAAAAATGACAATATGAAAAATAAAATATATTTTATATAATTTAAGAAATATAAAATTATTTATTTTTAATTAATATAGGGGAGGTTTAAAAATGAAGAAAAGACAAAAGAAAAATAATGGTATTACAATACTATCTTTAGTAATTACAATAGTACTAAACCGCTGTCGCGGTGGTCGTAAATAATAAAATAATATATAAAAAGATAGAAATACTTGAAAATA
>CANQTJ010000102.1 GCA_947626705.1 uncultured Clostridia bacterium
AAAGATAGATGAAAAACATATCATATATGTTTTGTTCTAAACTAATATAATAAACATATATTTATACTAACAATTTAATAAAAAAATAAAATACACTATATTGGAGGTTAGAATGAAAAAAACAACAATAAGTATTATACTCACCATTATAACAATAACAATATGCACATACACCTATGCACAATCAGATTTATACAAATGGACACTCGAAAAACCAACTGTTTCAGTTAGCACATCAAACGACGTAAAAACAAATTCACAAATTGAGAACAATAACACATTAAACTTAGAAAGTGGATCAGCTATATTAATAGAACAAACAACAGGGCAAGTATTGTATGCACACAATATACATGAAAAACTACGACCAGCATCAGTAACAAAAGTAATGAGCATATTACTAATAATGGAACAAATTGACAATGGAACACTAGCATATACAGATACAATTAGCTGTTCTGAAACTGCACGTTCTATGGGAGGTTCACAAATTTGGTTAGACACCACAGAAACGTTGACAGTTGATGAAATGCTAAAAGCAATTTGTGTAGTATCTGCCAATGATTGCGTTGTTGCAATGGCTGAACATATTGCAGGTTCAGAAGAAGCCTTTGTACAAATGATGAATGACAAAGCAAAAGAATTAGGAATGAATGATACTACTTTTAAAAATTGTCATGGAATAGATGAAGATGGGCATGTTACCTCAAGTTATGATATTGCCTTAATGTCTAGAGAGTTACTACAAAAACATCCAGACATAAAAAAATATACAACTATATGGATGGACAGTTTAAGAGGTGGTAAATCCGAATTAGTTAATACAAATAAATTAATAAGGACATATAAAGGCATTACAGGTTTAAAAACTGGTTCAACATCATTAGCTTTATATAATTTATCTGCAAGTGCTACTCGTGATGATTTATCATTAATAGCTGTAATAATGAAAGCACCTTCAACAAAAGTAAGATTTATGGAGGCTCAAAAGTTATTAGACTATGGATTTAATAAATTTGCTTTTAAAAGTTTCGGAAATAAAAACGATATAATTCAAACAGTTTCAGTCAATAAGGGAGTAAAAAAATGTGTAGATGTAGCTTTAGAAGAAAATAGTGGAACTTTAATAGAAAAAGGAAAAGAAAGTCAAATTTCTCAATCTATTGAAATGAAAAACAACATTGAAGCTCCTATAAAAAGAGGTGATGTACTTCGGTAAAGTAATTTTTTCGTTAGATGGAACAGAACTATCAAGTGTTAATTTAATTTCAAATGATGATATAGACAAAATTAATTTATTCACTATGTCAAAAAAAATTATATATAGTTGGATAGATTTGTTAAGAAGTTAATTAAAATATAATTATAATATGTAAAATTGTTTATAATCTTTTTTTAGAAAAAAATCGGTGTTTCTCATAAGTCACAAATCCTATAATAGGCATATCTGTTATATTTCATCAATTATACGCTTTAAATTTTCATTATAAAAAAAACATTTAAAATTATAAAAAAAAAGTATTGACATATAAGTTGACATAGGTTAAAATATATTCATACTAACCTAGACAGATTGAAGATATGGCTAGAAAAAGGAGGTGAAAGAGGGGAAAAGGAGAAAATGACGGTTTATTTTAGAGCTAAAAGAGCAAAGAAAAAAGAAAAGAAAAAGTTCGTAACATTTTTTATCTTCTTAATAATTGTTATTGCTGGTGCATACATTTATGTAAGTAATAATTACTGGAATATGAATCAAGACAGTACAAATGTAGAAACGAGCGATATACAGAATGAAGTACAAGAGCCTGAAGTAGCACAAGCTGGATTAGCTGAAGAAAAAGAAGAAACAGTGGATGTAAGTAATATTCCTGCAAAAATGGGGAATTACGAAGTATTAGGTCAACTTGTAATAGACAAAATAGGAGTTACAAAGAATGTACTAGCTATATCGGAAGATAATTCTTTAAAATTGTCAGTAGCGCAATTAATTGAAGGCCCTAAATTAAACGAGGCAGGAAATTTTTGCATCTGTGGACACAATTGGCCTAATATGCTTAAAAGGCTATCTGAAATGCAAGTAGGAGATACATTTTATATGGTTAATAGAAAAACACAATCAAAAGTAACTTATGAAATATATAAAATGTACACTTGTGTACCAGAAGATTTATCATGTTTAGACCAAAACTACGATGGCAAAAAGGAAGTGACAATTATCACCTGTAATCCAGGTGGAGCGACAAGGTTAATATGTAAAGCACGTGAAACAACGTAAACTTAAATTTGTTATTAAATTTTTAAAATTTTATACAAAGTATGGTGGAAAAACTATACGAAGAAAAAGAAAAAAGAAAGGAATGAAGTAAAAATGAAAAAAACATTAACAATTTTAACAATTTTAGTAGTAGCTTTAATAGCTATGATGGGTAGCGTAAACGCTGCATCAATAGGAGCAAAACAAGAAGGAGATATAGTAACAGTAACATTATCATTAGCAGAGGCATCAGATGGAGTACAATTTAATTTAACTTATGATAGCAAATTGTTAACATATGGAGGAGTAAATGCAGGAGAATTAGCAGTAGAACCTAATAATTCTGTAGATGGAGATAAGGGATTATTAAAAGTTGCAACAATGGGATTTGGAGGTAAAACAACAAAAACAGTAACAATAACATTCACAGTAAACGAAGGTGCAGAAGGAAAAGCTGATTTCACAATAAGCAACTTCAAAGGAACAACAGAAGTATTAGAAACTACAGGAGCATCAGTAACAATAGAAAAAACACCAACAACACCAACAACACCAACAACACCAACAACACCAACAACACCAGAACAACAAACACCTACAACACCTACAACACCAACACAATCAACAGATAATAACAGTGCAAAAGTTGGAACAAACGGAAAAACTTTAACAAAATTACCACAAACAGGTGCACCACTTTATACAGTAGCAGTAGCTGTTATAGTAGCTGGAGTTATAGCTTTAGCAGTAAGAAAAATAAGAAAATAATAAAAAGATAATAATTAATAATTTAAGTAAATATAAAATATGAAGATAAGATTTTCTAAATGTTATGACTTTTAGGAAATCTAATCTTCGCATAACTAATTTTTAATAATTAAAAATTAAAAAATGAAAAGTAAAAAAATATAGAATTATAAATACTTTTTTGAGGAGGAATAAAAAGTGAAAAATTTTAGATTTTTATCATCATTAGCATTATCAGGAATGCTAGCAACAACAATAATGGGAACATCTCTTGCAGATTCAAACACAACAGCATTAGGAGCATACAGAAATTTAATAAAAGGAAAAACTGTTTTACCATATATTTTAGCTGATGAAAATGATGAATTAACTATTAAAGAAATAAAAGAAAAAGGACAATTTAGTAACATAACAACATATAATAGCTCAGCTGTAACATCAGAAAGCACACGTGCTAAAACAGGTGATACATTTATAGCTGATGGAAAAGAATATACAGTTGTTATATATGGAGATGTAGATAGCAATGGTATAGTAGACATTGATGACGCAAAAAGAGCTTTAAAAGCATCAGTAGGAAATGTAACATTAACTCCTGCACAAGAAGAAGCAGTTGATGTTGAAAATGATGGTTCAATTGATGTAACAGATGCTAAAAAGGCTTTAAAATTCTCAGTTGGTAATATATCAAGTGCATCATTTGTAAGTCCATTACCAGTTGAAGAACAAGTGGATGCAAATTATAGTGTTGAATTAAATACACCATATATAAATAGTGTAAATCAAAATAAACAAACAACAGATAGTGATTGTGTAAAAGCAGTTGTTAAATTAGGAAAAACATTAACAAAACCAGTTTATGCAGAAATAACATATACAAAACCAGATGGAGAAGTAGTATCATTAGGAACAGGTACAATAGAAGAATATAAAACACAAGTAGAAATACCACTTAGCAATTTAAGTAATTTACCAGACGGTTCTGTTAATGTAAAATTGATTGATACAAATATAAATGGAGAAAATACTGATAGAACAGATGATAAAACATTAGCTATATTTACAATTCAAAAACATACAGTTAAACCATCTGCTATAAATGTAACAACAAAACGTACAGGAACACCAACAGCTACAATGAATTTAACAGGATTTAGTACTGATGGAGCTAAAGTTGTTAAAATGTATTATACATATACCGATTCTAGTAAAGAACCTACAGAACCAGATGTAACATCTACATCAAAAAATTTAACAAATAATGAGTTAGGAACAGTAGAAATAGCAAATGATTTAGTAAAAGATGAATATTATAAAGTTAAATTTATAGTAGAAGATGAATACGGAAATTTATCAACTACACAAAATGCTATAGTAACTACTGATAGTCAAACTGTTAAAGCAGAACCATCAGTAGATAAAGTTACAGTTCCAACATTAGATAATGGAGCAAATAAAGATAAATTTACATGGACTGCTCCAACAGGAATATCAAGTGAAAATTTTGGTGGATATGAAGTAACTTTATATAAAGATGGAAAAATTGTAAAACAAGAAAATATTTCAAACACTGAATATTCAGTTACTGACGCTATAACAAAAGCTGGAAAATATAAAATAACAGTTAAGGTAAAAGGAAATAAAGTTGGAACAACTACTGATTCAGAAAAAATTGCTACATCAAATGAAATTGAAATAACTAAATTAAATTCAGTATCAAATATAACAGTAGAAACTGATAAAACTGTTTCTAATAAAGTAATAGTAAAATGGGATAGTGATTATATAACTGAAGGAGATAACAAAAATATTGAAGGATATCAAATTGAATTAGGTAAATATAATTCAGAAACTGGAATATATGAAGGATATACTGTTAAAAATAGTAATGAAAGTAAAAAACAAGAAGAACTTACAATTGATGAACCAAATAAACTTTATAGTGTAAGAGTAACAGTAATAAGAAAAAATAATAACTTAGCAAAAGTAAATTCTGATCCTAAAGAAGAACAATTCTTTACAGTAGATGCTGATGATATTTTAACGATAATGGGTACAAACGGAGCTACAACAACAAATTCAATAACATTACATGTAAATGAGGCAAATCTTTCATTTGCTGGAAAGAAAATTAACTATAAAGTAGAAGTATTTAAATTAACAACAACTACAGATGATTTTGAAGGAACAGGTTATACAAGAGTTGATACAAAATCTATAACACTTGATAAAGCTGGTAATGCAGTAATTTCAGGATTAGAAAGTGGAAAAGAATATAAATTTAAATTAATAATGGAAGTTGAAGGTAAAGTTGGAAAATCTACTATTACTGATAGTAGTGAAGTAACTAAATTACC
>CANQTJ010000103.1 GCA_947626705.1 uncultured Clostridia bacterium
GTACCCATTCACTATCTTTACCAATTTTATAATATACATTATCATATCCAGATAGAGTTATTTTATTTTTTAATTGTATATTTTCGTACCCTATTACATCATTTATAATATCTATTGATAAAGAAGTTTCTTGTATAGTTTGTTCATCAACACATATTTTTTCTTCTATTTCCTGTTTATTTACCTCTTTTACATAGAATGAATAACCCTCATACATAGTTACTTCGTAGTCCATACTTAAATTGTTATTTCCATTGGTATATATTATATTTTCATCTGGACATTTTACATATTCTATTCCATTTTCGCTATTTACAGTTATAAATATTTTCAATTTTTCTTTATTTGAATTTTCATATACAAAATATGAAAATAATTGATTTTTTTCTTCTTCACCTTTTATTCTTCTTTTTGTATTTTCTAAAAATTTATTTTGTATTATTGCCAAAAATATTACCAATATCAGTATTAATAATATTATTATCGTCTTTTTTTTAGTAAAAATATTATATATAGTTTTTTTAGCTTTTTTTAAGTTATTATTCTCTATATTTTTCATATTTCCTCCATAAATATTTATATTAAATTTATAACCATAAATTTTACTTAATTTTTAATAATTTAAAATCAAGAGCATCTGCACTTACTAATTTTAGTTCAATTCCTTGTATATTACCTTCAATTGCATCTTTAATTGAAATAGAATGCAAATGGCCATAATAACATCTTTTTATATTATATTTTTTCATAATTTCAATATATTTAGTATCTATAAAATTTTTGCAAACTGGTGGATAATGCATAAATGCTACAATCTCTTTATCTTGTCCATAATTTGATATACCACTATTTATTGATAACTCAAATCTTGCAATTTCTCTATTATTTAATCTTATATCTTCTTGTTCCTGCGATAAATTCCAGCCTCTTGTACCCACTATTATTTTATCATCATATTCATAACTATTATTATATAAAAAATCTATATTATTAAAATTATTATCTTTTATATATTTTCTCATACTTGTTACAGTTGTCCACCAGTAATCATGATTTCCCTTTAACAATATTTTTTTTCCTGGTAAGTTGTTTATAAATTCAAAATCTTTTTTAGTTTCCTCTAAATACATTGCCCACGAAAAATCTCCTGGCAATATAACTAAATCTTCCTGTTTAACTTTTAATATCCAGTCTTGCTTAATTTTTTCTTCATATTTTTCCCAATTTTGTCCAAATATATCCATTGGTTTGTTAGTATTAAATGATAAATGTAAATCTGCTATTGTGTATATTGCCATTTTCTTTTCCTTTCTTATTTAGTATCTTTTATAATTGCTATATCTATAATTTTAAATTTGGAATTGCATTTAAGTCTAATTTACTTCTTTCTCCATTAATAAAATTATAATATCCTGCTGAGCCTATCATTGCTGCATTGTCTGTACATAACTTTAAATCTGGCATATAAACTTTAATTCCCATTTCTTGCAATTTTAAAAATTCTTCTCTTATAAAAATATTAGCTGATACTCCACCTGCTAATGCAACAGTTTTAATATTTATTTGTTTTAATGCTCTTTTTGTATTTTCTATTAATATTTCTGTAATAGTTTTTTCAAAACTAGCACATAAATCAGCTTTGTTTATGTCTGGTATTTTATGATGTAAATTAATAACAGCTGTTTTTATCCCACTAAAACTAAAATCCAAATTATCAAAATGAGTTTTTGGTAATTGTATTGCATTAGGATTTCCATCTTTAGCAAGTTTGTCTACCTTTGGTCCTCCTGGATATCCGAAGTCCAATTACTCTGGCGACTTTGTCAAATGCTTCTCCTATTGCATCATCTCTAGTTTTTCCTAAAACTTCAAATTCATTATATCCTTTTACATAAACTAGTTGTGTATTTCCTCCAGACATCATTACACATAAAAATGGTGGTTCAAGTTCTGGATATGTTATGTAATTTGCTGCTATATGTCCTTGTATATGATTTACTCCTACAAGTGGTTTATTAATTGCATAACTAAGTGCCTTTGCATAAGATAATCCTACTAATAAAGCTCCTACTAATCCAGGGCCATACGTTGGTGTTATACTATCTATATCATCAAAAGTTATTTTTGCATCTTGTAATGCTTTTTTTACAACTCTTGAAATTGCTTCTATATGATTTCTTGATGCTATTTCTGGTACTACTCCTCCATATTTTTCGTGTATTGGTATTTGTGTATCTATTACATTTGATAATATTTGTCTTCCATTTTTTATTACTGCAACTGAGGTTTCATCACAACTTGATTCTATTCCAAGTGTTAATATATCTTTTTCCATATTTATTTTAACCTTCTTTTTACTTTATCTTCTTAATAAAACAGGAAAAGATTGTTGGATTTTAAGTTTTCCGACACTCTTTCCCTATGTTTTTTATAATCCAAAAATTAATCTACCTAAAGATAATATTCCTGCACTAACTCCGTTAATTAATGGTGTTATTATTGTTCCTGCTATTCCAGTTATCCAAATGAATATAAAAACAATGTAAAATATCTGTTCATTATTTATAAAAAATTGTTTTGCACTATTAGGTAAGAATGGCATTATAATTTTTGAACCGTCTAATGGTGGCAATGGTATTAAATTAAATACTCCTAATCCAATATTTATTGCTATTGTACTTGATATTAGTAACATTATTATATATCCAACATTTGATGTCATAAATGCTAAACTTGCAAATTTATATATTGCACAATATATTATAGTAAATATTAATGCTAATATAAAGTTCATTAAAGGCCCTGCAAATGAAACTATTGCTTCTCCTTTTTCCATTGACATTTTTCTTGTATAATTCATAGGATTTACATGAACTGGCTTTCCCCAACCAAATCCTGCAACTAATAACAATAATGTTCCAATTGGATCTAAATGGTCTAATGGATTTAAGCTTAATCTTCCTTCATTTTTGGCTGTATTATCTCCTAATTTATATGCTGCATATCCATGTGCAAATTCATGAAAAGTTATTGCTATTAATACACCTGGTGCACTTAATAGTAATCCCATCAATTGTCCTGGATTTGTAGCATATTGTATTATTAAAAATACTAACATTATTGCTATTATTATATATATTGTTTTTTTATCTAATGAAAAGTTAAACATATTTTTCTCCTTTGCATTTTTTATTAGTATTATATCATATTTATATTAATTATCAATTATTTTTTTATACTTTTTTAAAAAAATTGTGTTACAGTATAATGTTTTTTTATACTATTGATTAAAAATGCTTGAAATATGATAGTTACTAGCTTTATTCTACATCATGCCTTGATAATATTTTAGCTGGTGTTTTCCTTATAACTCTAAACAATGGTAATAACCCAATTATTATATTAAATAAATAAAGCATTAATATACTCAACCCAACAGTTTTAAAATTAACAATAAACATTCTATCTACATAAGGGATTTTTGAAACTTGGCTCAATATGTATGTCATAAGTGCAACACCTGGTATACTTGCAAGAGTAGTAATAGATATTATTTCCCCAACAAACATTCTGTATATATCAGATTTTTTTACTCCTATTGCTCTTAATACCCCTATTTCTTTTATTCTAGATAAAAATGATGACCTTATCATTAAATAAATTTCTATAAGTGAAATAATAAGTATTATTCCTGCAAATATAACAGCACTTTTTATTTCATCACGTTTCTTATTTATATAGTCTTGTTTATCTTTTTCATATTTATCTATAATATTTAATTGATATTCATTTTTAAACATATTAAGTACACTTAATTTTTCTTTAGGATAAATAGTAAATCCATTATTTTTTGAGATAACATTATATTTTACAGTATTATTATTTACTAAATATTCTTGTTTATTTGTTTTGCTATCATAATATCCTACAACAGTTAATTGCTTACCATTAACTTCATTTTTTATAGGCTTATTTAATTTCATTTGTTCTTGATTACTTTTATTTACAATAACTTCATAATCATTTATTGGTAATCTGCCTTTAGTTATAGTTATATCATCTAAATATAAATTGTAATCTTTAACTTTTATTTCTGTTTCTTCTGGATTATTTGTATTTATATATATTCCTGTTCCATAAGAACTGCCTTCCATATTATTTAAAATATTTATAAATAATGCTTTAGATACATAAATTGATTTACTTAAATTATCAGTAAAGCCTACTATTATAAAATCTTTCATTCCATCAACTGTAACAACTTTATTTAAAAGTTCATCTTCTGTTTTTATTCCCATTGCTTTAACCATAGAAAAGTCATCATTTAACATATCATCAACTACTTTTTTATCTATTATTATTTCATATTCATTTTCTGGCATTCTTCCTTTTATTAATGAACTATTATTTATTTTGCTAATATCTACTAATGAGCCTGAAAGTTCAAATGAGTATGTAGATAATTGATAATATTTGTCCATCTTTATTTTGAAACTAACATTACTATTGCCTGGTATTATATAATCAATATTTTCTAATTTTTCATATTGTAAATAATCATCTACATTTACCTTTGCAACATCTACTACAAGATAATTTTTGTCTATTGTTATATAGTCTGATTCTTTTATATTTATAGTTCCTGCAATATTGCATATACTATATACTACAAACATTGCAGACGCTAAAAATCCTAATAATAAAAACTTTTTTAAAACTGTATAATTTAATATTCTTTTAAATCCATTTTTTATTGATTTTATAATTCCATATATTGAACTATATTTTATTTTGTATTTTTTATCTATTATTTCATCTAAATTATATTTATATTTTTCATAAATACTTTTATCTATTTTTTTATAATGTTCATTTACAAACTCAATTGAAGAATTTTCATCAACAATTTCAATTTTTTTATCTTTAACTTGTATAAATATATTTCCGTTTTTTATTACTAAATCTATATCCATTTGTGAATTATCATCATCACAATATAAATTAAGATTTATATTTTTATTTTCTATATTTTTTATTTCTTTAAAATCTTTTAGATATATTTTATTATCTAATCTATATTCCAAAGATTCTTTGACTTCATTTTCATAATCTTTAATTATTTTTCCATCTTGAACTTCTACAATCCTTGTTGCATAAAAGTTTGCTAAATCTACTTCGTGAGTTACTAATATTACTAATTTTTCTTTTGATATAGATTTTATTATATTCATTATTTCTAATGAATTTTTACTGTCTAAATTTCCTGTAGGTTCATCTGCAATTACAAT
>CANQTJ010000104.1 GCA_947626705.1 uncultured Clostridia bacterium
GCTTTTATTTAAAATCGGCTGTGAATAGTAACTATTTTTTATTTTTACTTAAAAAAATTTTAAAATTACCTATTGTCAAAAAATAGCTTAAATGTTATACTTTGAGTATGTAAAATTTTAATTAAGTTATATAATTAATAAAAAATATAATAAATAACTATAATAAAAATAATCTAGTTGATAATAATAATTTTTCAAGTTATGACGCTCGATTGGAATGAGCAGGAATAACTTTAAAAATTATTATTATCAACTATTTCAAGTTGTAAATTTTTTAATAAAGTTATTAAAACAATATGAAAAAAATCATATTGACAGACGTACTTGAATTTTATATACTTGAATTGCCAAAGTTCAAAAAATATTATCAAAATACAAATAATACTGTATTGAACTCATGGATAAAATTTATAAACAAACCAGAGGTGATAGATATGGAAGAAACTACTAAGGCAATTAAAAAAGCAAAACAAGTACTAGAAGAAATAAGTCAAGATGAGCATGAAAGATATTTAGCAGAACTAAGAGAAAAATACATAATGGATCAGGCTGATATTGAAGAAGCTGGTTATGATAAAGGCTATAAAGCTGCTATCGAACAAAGTAATCAAAGAATATTAGTTATTGCTAAAAAATTTAAAGAGCAAAATGTAGATTTTGAAATTATAAGTAAAGCTACTGGCTTAACAATAGATGAAATCAAAAATTTGTAATATTTTAAATTTTAATAATTTTATATATGTTTGAAATATAAATATCTAAAAACCTAAGTTTTTCTTATAAAATAATAATTTAAACTTAGGTTTTTAAATAGTTTATTATTTTTATATTCTAGCAAAGTATCATCTAAGATGAAAACTATAAAAATTTATTCTTTCAGTTTTAAATAGCCTAATTCTTCCCAACTATTATATGCCAAATTTAATTTAAATAATAATTTAGGTTTAGCTCCTGCCCTATTTTTATCAACCACACAAGCATAATATCTTACATCAGGATTTTCTGATTTTTCTAAATCAAAAAATTTTGTATCAACTTCTTTTAAGGAATATTCATATAATCCTAAATTATCCCTATTTATTTGCTTAAATAGACACAACGTATCTAAAACTTCTTTTACAGTTCTACTAACTGCTAAATCATTTACATTTAAGTTTATTGGTGATGTTTGATTTTCGGCTAATTGTAATGATGAACATATAAAAATATTAAAATTTTGTGCTAAATTTGAAAGTATTGTCGCAGTTTTCTTTATTTCTTCTGGATTTCCAATATTTTCAGTATCTGTTTTTAATGTATCATAAAATACATATTCAATATGTTCCTTATAATAATAATTTATTATTACTTTTTTTAGTTCATCGTTCGTATGGTCTGTAATATTAATAAAATATATAGAATTTTTTATTTGTTTACTAGCCCATTCTATTGCTTTAATAACTTTATTAAAATCAGAAGATAAATTTGATATTCTTTTTACAAATTGTTTTTGACTTTCTCCTTCTTCTTTTAAAATATATCCTTTATCATCTGTTCTACATTGTTTTTTGTCATCTGGTTTAAACTTAAACTCTAATAACTCTCCCTCTGAAATTGTAATTTTTTGTCCATGTATTTTTTGTATTTCTGGATTATTTATTATTGTTGTAATTAAGCATAGTTTCATTTTTTCTTCAGACATTTCATTTGATATAATTAATACCTTTTTTTGATGGACTAAAGCTGTATACGTTGCTATGTCTATTGTTAATCTACTTTTACCAGAGTTTGATGGCATTGCAAAAGCCATTGTTTCTCCCTTTCTTATTCCCTTAAACACCTCTGTTATTATTGGAAATGGATAATCTAATCCATTAGATAATTCATTTTCTCCACTTTCCAAAAATTCAACTAAATCTTTACTTAGTACCGTTTGCTTAAATTTTTGTGTTATTTTAACTTGTTCTATTGTACTTTCTACTTCTTCTGCTGACATTTTATCATATAGTTCATATTCTGTTATTTCTATTATTTTTTCTTGTATATTCTTTTCAGGTGTTTCTAAATATGTTTTTCTAATTATAAATAATTTTTTTAATTCTGTATATATTTTTTCTATATTGTAATCTTTATTTTTAACTCCTTGTAATAATTTATGTTTTAATTCATATACTTCTTCAGTATCTTTTGAAAAGTTAAATCTATTTTTTGCTTGTTCTGATGAATATTTAGCTCCTTCATTATATAAAATACTTTTATAAATATTTAACATTTCAGGGTCTTCAAAAATACATATTTCAAATAAAAAATAATATTTTGAAATTAGTTTTGGGTTTTCTAATAATAGTCCAATATATATTTTTTCTAATTCTATATTGCTTATTTGTTTAGGGTATGTATTATCTTCTACATCATCTACTTCCTCATTTTCTATTTCTTCGTTTTCTTGACCTTTTTTTATTTCATCTTCTTTATCTTTTAATTCTCTCATTTTTTTTAGTGCTTCAAAATAATTTCCTGTTGCTACTAAATCTTTTATTTCATTTACATATTTTTCATTTTGTTTGGTTACTTTTATATTATTTAATAATTGATATATTTTATCTATACTTTCCATATCTCTTGTAATTCCTTTCCAAGTTTAAAAACTTTTTAAGTATTGTAGAATGTGAAAATTTACTATATTTCTTTTTTCTTTAATTCTTTGTTAGCCTTTCTTCAACTTTTTGAAGCATATCTTTGTATTTTCCTAATTTATCTTTTTCTTCTTGAATTTTCTTCTCTGGTGCCTTATTTACAAATCCATGATTTGAAAGCATTTTTTCACATCTTGCAACTTCCGCTTCTAATCTTATTTTTTCTTCTTGTAGTCTTTTTCTTTCTTCTTCTACATCTACTAATTCATCAAGTGGCATATATAACTCAATTCCATCTTGCATTATACTTATTACATTTTCTCCTATTCCTTTTTTGTCTTTTTGTACAGTTAATTTTGTTCCAAAGCCTAATTTTAAAATAAAATCTTGTGCTTCTAAAATTGCTTCTTCATATTTTTCAGTTACAAATATTAATTCTGATTTTTTTGATGGGTGTATGTTCATATTTGCTCTTACATTTCTTATTTCAACTATTATTTGTTTTATTCTTTCTATTATATCATCATTTTCATCATAATCTACTCTTTGCTTTATTTTTGGCCAATGTGTCACCATTAATTCTTTATTATCATAATTTACAAGGCATGAATAAATTTCAGATGTTACAAATGGCATAAATGGATGTAATAATTTTAGTGCGTCTCCAAATACATAATTTAGAACAAAACTTACTTGTACTTTTTCTTGTTTATTTTCACTATATAATCTAGTTTTTACTATTTCGATATACCAATCGCAAAATTCATTCCAAATAAAATTATAAATATTATCAAGTGCAATTCCTAAGTCATATTCTTCTATATTTTTAGTAACTGTTTTAATTAAATAATCTAATTTATTTAAAATCCATCTGTCCTCTAATCTTAACGCTTCTGTTTTATATTTTCCAGTTTGCTCATCTTTTATTGAATTGCTAAATTCAAATATTTCTTCTTTCGAAGATATATTATTAATTATAAATTTAGCTGCATTCCATATCTTATTTGCAAAGTTTGATGCTTGTTCTAGTTTTTCTGGCATATATTTTATGTCATTTCCCATTGTTGTTCCAGATAATACTGAAAATCTTAATGCATCTGCTCCGTAATTATCAATAATTTCTATTGGGTCAATTCCATTTCCTAATGATTTAGACATTTTTCTTCCTTGTGAATCTCTTACTATTCCATGTACAACAACATCACTAAATGGTTTCTGACCTGTTAATTCTAATCCTTGTGTCATCATTCTTGATATCCAAAATGTGATTATATCATAGCCTGTAACTAATACATTTGTTGGATAGAAAGTTTTGTAGTCTTCATTCTCTGTATATGGCCAACCAAGTGTTGAAAATGGCCATAATGCAGAACTAAACCATGTATCTAATGAATCTTCATCTTGGTGCATTTTGTTTGAGCCACATTTTTCACATTTTTCTGGCATTTCTTTTTTTACATTCATATATCCACATTCATCACAATAGTAAACTGGTATTCTATGTCCCCACCAAAGTTGTCTTGATATACACCAATCTTGAATGTTATCTAACCAATTAAAATACATTTTTTCATATCTTTTTGGTACAAATTTTACTTCGTTATTTCTAACACTATCTGCTGCTCTTTTAGCTAAATCTTTCATACTTATAAACCATTGTTCTGATATTCTTGGTTCTATAGTATTATGACATCTATAACATTTTCCTACATTGTGTGTGTAATCTTCTGTTTTTACTAATGCTCCTATTTCTTCTAACTTATTAACAATTAATTTTCTTGCATCTATTGATTTCATTCCTTTATATTCTGGAACTAAATCTCCCATTATTGAGCTGTCATCAAATACTTCTATTATTTCTAAGTTATGCCTTAATCCTGCTTGATAATCATTAGGGTCATGTGCTGGTGTAATTTTTACACAACCTGTTCCAAATTCTTTTTCTACAAATTCATCAGCTATTATTGGTATTTCTTTATTCATTATTGGAAGTATACATTTTTTACCTATTAAGTCTTTATATCTTTCATCTTCTGGATGAACTGCAACTGCTGTATCTCCTAGCATTGTTTCTGGTCTTGTTGTTGCAACAATTATATATTTGTCTGTATCTTTTATTTTGTATCTAATATGCCATAAATGAGATGCTTCGTCTTCATATTCTACTTCTGCATCTGATATTGTTGTATGACATGATGGACACCAGTTTATCATTTTTTTGCCTTTATAAATTAATCCTTTATTATATAGATTAATAAATTGTTCTAAAACTGCTTCTGATAAACCTTCATCCATAGTAAATCTATTTCTTTCCCAATCGCAAGAGCATCCTAATCTTTTTTGTTGTTCTTGAATTGTTCCACCATATTCTTTGGTCCATGCCCATGCTCTTTCTAAAAATTCTTCTCTTGTAATATCTGCTTTAGTCAAACCTTCATCTTTTTTCATTTTTTCTACTACTTTTACTTCTGTTGCAATTGCAGCATGGTCAGAACCTGGAAGCCATAAGGTATTATAACCTTGCATTCTTTTAAATCTTATTAAGATATCTTGTATTGTATCATCTAATGCATGTCCCATGTGTAATTTTCCTGTTACATTTGGTGGTGGCATCATTATACA
>CANQTJ010000105.1 GCA_947626705.1 uncultured Clostridia bacterium
TCTTTATTTTCAAGTATTTCTATCTTTTTATATATTATTTTATTATTTACGACCACCGCGACAGCGGTTTAGTACTAAATTTTTTTGAACTAAAATTTGAATTAAATATATTTATATAATACTACAAAAAGTCGAACTTTGCAATGTTTTTCCATCGTCAAAATTCGACATATAAATACTTTATTATATATTACAAATCCTTTTATTATTTAACCATTTTTTGTATATTCTACTATTGTTATTATTTTTTCTGCAACCATATTAGAACCTACTGCATAAACTAATGTATTGGTAGTATAATTTATATATTCCATAAACATATTTGTAGCATTAACACAATAAGTTTCACGCCAATAATAGTTGTTATCTGGAATATATTTAAAATATATTCTAGATGAAACTTGTATATAATCATAATTTAAATGAGAAATATCAATTGGATTTGAAGTACTTTGAATATAAACTTTTCTATATAATTTTTTCCCATCAATCCAAGTTCCTATTTCTGTTTCGTTCTGTGAATAGTTTTCTGCATTTTCATTTCTTGTTCCATCTATATATTCTCCAATTTTACTCTCATAATCTCCTAAAGTATCATCTTCCAATTTTTGTGCATTTTCTGACTTTTCCTTTGCCAATTTTGCATTTTCAAACAATCCATTTCCTGTTAATTGTGCTATTGATATTCCTGCCAATATTAACAAAATCACTATTGTTATAACTAGTGCTACTAGAGTTATTGCCTTATTTTCCTTAAATAATTTATTGTTTAATTTCATTTGTTCCTCTCCTTTTTCTTGTTTTCTAATTATTTGTCAAAAGTATATTATATAACTATATTTCAATATTTTAGCAATTAATTTTAATCTGTCTTTTTCGTATATTCTAAAACAAGATATTTAGCAAGCGTAAATCCTTCTGCACAATATAATGTTAGACCAGTATTCCCTTCACTTCGACAAAAAACAGTAGACATTGAATTATCTGTAGAACCATCCGTCATACCATCAGCTCTAATAAAATTCTCAACCCAGCTATAATCTCCTACAATATTTATATTTCCTGTTGTTCTATTAGGAACACCAGAAGGTATTGAGATAACTTTTCTATAAATAGTTTTTCCATTTATCCATTTTCCAACTTCCATTTCTTCATCAAGTGTATATGTATTTGCATTTTTTAATTTGTCATATTCTTCTTTACTTATTGTTACTGTATCTCTATTATTAGAAATTTCATCTTCAATTAAATTTTCATAATCACTTAATGTTTTGTTTTCTTTTTCTTGCTCATTTTTATATTTTTCTTTTGCCAATTTCGCATTTTCAAACAATCCATTTCCTGTTAATTGTGCTATTGATATTCCTGCCAATATTAACAAAATCACTATTGTTATTACCAGTGCTACTAATGTTATTCCCTTTTTTTGTTTATATATTTTTTTGTTTAATTTCATTTATTTTCCCCTTTCTTCTTTTGTTTATTTTGCTCCATTTTCGTTTTATTATGTAACTTTATTATTACTTTTTTCTATTTTAAATTTTATCATTATAAAAATTTTTTGTAAATACATTTTTATAAAATTTTATTATATTTAAAATAAGAAAGTGAAATTTATTTCCACTTTCTTATCTTTTCATTTTATTATCTTTTGTAACCCTAATTCCAAAATAAATACAAACAAAATTTATTAACACAATTACTACAATTAATCCTTTTCTAATACCTGTATATGGCAAAATTCCTTGTTTAGTACCTGTAATATCATTTGAAACTATTTTATTTGTTGATTTATTACTTGATACTGAACTATTATTTTTTGAAACTACATTAGTAGGTTCTTCTACTGTTTCATTTTTTGTATTTTCTGTATTTTGTATTTTATTTGGCTCATCAGGTTTTTGTGGATCATCTGGAATTTGTGGTTCAACTGTATTGTCAGGGTCATCTGGAATTTGTGGATTATCTGGCTCATTTGGTTTGTCAGGATTATCTGGTTCATCTGGATCTATTGGCTCTTTTATAATCTTATTATTATATATTATTCCTTCTGTTCCTTCCTTAAATATCACTGTGCCGTCTTCTGTTACTTCAAATACATACATTGTGTTATTTAGTTGATAGCCTTCTGGAGCTTGTTCCTCTTTATATTGATATTTTCCTGATTTCATTTTAAATTGAATTTTTCCACTTGCATCAGTTGTTAATTTTATTGGATTTCCTTCTTCATCTAATATTGGATTTCCTTTTTCATCATATATTCCTATTACTGCTCCTTCTAATACTATACTTGTTCCAGTTTCATATTTTCTTATTATTATTTCTGCTTCTATTTCTCCTTTTGGTTCTTCTTTTATTTTATCATCATATATGATACCATCTGTATTTCCTTCAAATGTTATTGCTCCATCAGCATTTACTATGAAACTATACATTGTGTTATTTAATACATATCCATCTGGTGCTTTTACTTCTTTGTATTGGTATCTTCCATATCTTAATGATGGTAATATTATTTCTCCATTTGCATTTGTTTCTAATTGTATTTCTTGCCCTTCTGTATCTTTTAATGGATTTCCTCTTTCATCATATAATGCTATTATTGCTCCTTCTACTGGTATATCTGTATCTGTTATGTATTTTCTAATCTTGTTTTCTCCTTCTATTGATGTTACAATGTCATTATATATTATTCCTTCTGTATCTTTTTCAAATATAACAACACCTGTTTCTGTTACTTCAAATGTATACATTCTGTCATTCAATCTATACCCTTCTGGGGCTTTTTCTTCTTTATATTGATATTTTCCAGATTTGATTTTAAATTGGATTTCTCCATTTGCATCTGTTTCTAATTTTACTGGATTACCATCTTCATCTAAAATTGGATTTCCTTCTTCATCATATATGCCTATAACTGCTCCTAATAATCCTATATTTGTATCAGTTTCGTATTTTCTTATTATTATTTCTGCTTTTATTTCTTCTTTTGGTTCTTCTTTCACTTTTTCATTATATATTATTCCTCTTGTACCCATACCAAATATAACTTGTCCATCTTCTGTCACTTCAAATGTATATACTGTTGCATTTAACTCATATCCTTCTGGAGCTCTTTCTTCTCTATATTTATATTTTCCTGGTTTTGCTTTAAATTGTATTTGTCCTTTTGAATCTGTTGTTAGCTTTAATGGAGTTCCATCTTCTTTCATAATTGCTTTTCCATTTTCATCGTATATTCCTATTACTGCTCCTTCTAGTCCTATACTTGTTCCGGTTTCATATTTTCTTATTATTACTTCTGCTTCTATTTCTTCTTTTGGTTCTTCTTTTATTTTATCATCATATATGATACCATCTGTATTTCCTTCAAATGTTATCGTTCCATCAGCATTTACTGTGAAGCTATACATTGTGTTATTTAATACATATCCATCTGGAGCTTTTATTTCTTTATATTGATATCTTCCATATCTTAATGATGGTAATATTATTTCTCCATTCGCATTTGTTTCTAATTGTATTTCTTGCCCTCCTGCATCTTTTAATGGATTTCCTCTTTCATCATATAATGCGATTATTGCTCCTTCTACTGGTATATCTGTATCTGTTATGTATTTTCTAATCTTCGTTTTGCCTTCTATTGATGTTATAATGTCATTATATATTATTCCATCTGTATTTTCTTCAAATATGACAGCTCCTGTTTCTGTTACTTCAAATGTATACATTGTATCATTCAATCTATAACCTTCTGGTGCTTTTTCTTCTTTATATTGATATTTCCCTGGTTTCATTCTAAATTGGATTTCTCCATTTACATCTGTCGTTAATTTTAATGGATTACTATCTTCGTCTAAAATTGGTTTTCCTTCTTCATCATATATTCCTATTACTGCTCCTGATAGTCCTATTCTTGTTCCAGTTTCATATTTTCTTATTATTATTTGTGCCCTTACTTCTTCTTTTGGTTCCTCTTTTATTTTATCATTATATATAATTCCATTCGTATTATCTTCGAATGTTATCGTGCCATCATTATTTACTGTAAAGCTATACATTTTATCATTTAATACATATCCATCTGGAGCTTTTATTTCTTTATATTGATATCTTCCATATTTTAATGCTGGTAATATTATTTCTCCATTCACATCTGTTTCTAGTTGTATTTCTTGTCCTTCTGCATCTTTTAATGGATTTCCTCCTTCATCGTATAATGCTATTATTGCTCCTGCTACTGGTATATTCGTATCTGTTATATATTTTCTAATTTTTGTTCTTCCTTCTATTGAAAATACAATGTCATCATATATTATTCCATTCGTATTATCTTCAAATGTTATTGTTCCATCATTGTTTACTGTAAAGCTATACATTTTACTATTTAATACATATCCATTCGGAGCTTTTATTTCTTTATAATAATATCTTCCATATTTTAATGCTGGTAGTGTTATTTCTCCATTTGCATTTGTTTCTAGTTGTATCTCTTGTCCTTCTGCATTTTTCAATGGTTGTCCATCTTCATCATATAATGCTATTATTGCTCCTTTTATCGGTGTATCTGTATCTGTTATATATTTTTTAATCTTCGTGTTTCCTTCTACTGATGTTACAATGTCATCATATATTATTCCATTTGTATCTCCCTCAAATGTTATTGTTCCATCATTGTTTACTGTAAAGCTATACATTTCATCATTTAATACATATCCATTCGGAGCTTTTATTTCTTTATATTGATATCTTCCATATTTTAATGATGGTAGTTCTATTTCTCCATTTGCATTTGTTTCTAATTGTATTTCTCTTCCTTCTTCATCTCTCAATGGTTGTCCATCTTCATCATACAATGCTATTATTGCTCCTTTTATCGGTGTATCTGTATCTGTTATATATTTTTTTATCTTCGTGTTTCCTTCTACTGAAAATACAATATCATCATATATTATTCCATTTGTACCTTCTTCAAATGTTACTGTTCCATCATTATTTACCGTAAAACTGTACATTTTGCTATTTAATACATAACCATCTGGAGCTTTTATTTCTCTGTATTGATATCTTCCATATTTTAATGATGGTAATGTTATTTCTCCGTTCGCATCTGTTTCTAATTGTATTTCTTCCCCTTTTGCATTTCTTAATGGTTGTCCATCTTCATCATATAATGCTATTATTGCTCCTTTTATCGGTGTATCTGTATCTGTTATATATTTTTT
>CANQTJ010000106.1 GCA_947626705.1 uncultured Clostridia bacterium
CGGTGGTGTGAGAGGGAATAAATAAAATAATTATTTATTCTCTACTCGATTAATAAATATTTTTATATTTATTAAAAATTTAAAATATATAAAACTTTTTAATAAAATATTTACAAAAAATTTTTAGAATGATAGAATATACAATAGTAATAACTAATCTACATAATAATTAAAAAATTGTGTAAAATAAACAAAAGATAAGAAAGGGGTAAATAAATGAAATTAAATCAAAAAACGTATAAGCAAAAAAAGGGAATAACATTAGTAGCACTAGTAATAACAATAGTTATTTTATTAATATTGGCAGGAATATCAATAGCACAGTTAACAGGGAATGGACTATTTGAAAATGCAAAATTGGCTAAGGAAAAATCAGATAATGCACAACAAAAAGAAAATGATACTTTATCGGATTATGAGAGCAAAATAGGAGAATATATAGATGGAACGAGGAATGAAAATGCAAATAATTATTCAACTGAAGAACAGATTATAGGAAATTGGATAGATGGGAAAACACTATATCAAAAAACAATAGATTGTGGTACACTTCCTAACAATACTAATATAAGTATTCCATCAAATGTTGAAAATATAGAACATTTAGTTTACATTGGAGGTATTGCTTTTTCGAATACAAGTACGATAGTCAAAACTCTGCCTAGCGCTCATTATGATTCAATGTATAGTATACTATTAGATTTTAGAGATAATAATAATATATTTATTGGTACAAAATATAACTATTCATCATATAGGGCGTATGTTACTATTCGATATACTAAAAAAGATTAATAGCAATTATTTAAGAAAAAGCGAGAAGATGTATTATAAAAAAGTTGAATTTTACGATGAAAAAATCATTGTATAATTCAACTTTTTGTTGTATTGTATAAATATATTTAACTCAAATTTTATTATTTTTAAGGCTGACTGATAACCCTATATCTAAAAAATCTAAATTTAAACAACAATTATATTGTAATAAATAATATTTTATGATAATATAAACTCGAAAAAATAAAACAACATATAAAACAATAAAATAAAAAACTATAACAATAATTAATATATTTAGAAAATTATAAAAACTAGTGGAGAAAAGATGAAAAATGAAATAAAACAAAAATTATTTGAATTATCAGACAAGAAATATAAAGAATTTCATAGCAATTTATGCCCTGGAACAGACAATATAATTGGTGTAAGAGTTCCAATTTTAAGAAATTATGCAAAAGAATTATTTAAAGAAAATGATTGGAAAAAAACAATAGAGCAAATAGATAGTGAGTATTATGAAGAAATAATGTTACAAGGAATGTTAATAGGACAAGCAAAAAATGAAAATATAAACATAATTTTAAAATATGTGGAAAACTATGTACCAAAAATAGATAATTGGGCAATTTGTGATGTTTTTTGTTCTGGTTTAAAGATTACAAAAAGCCATAAAAAAGAGATGTGGAATTTTATACAAAAATATTTAGATTCAGACAAAGAATTTGAAATAAGATTTGCTATTGTAATAATTTTAGATTATTATATCGAGCAAGAGTATTTAAATGAAGATTTTAAAATATTTGAAAAAATAAATAATGATGGATATTATGCTAAAATGGCTATTGCTTGGGCAATTTCTATATGTTTAATTAAATTTTATGATGAAACTGTTAAATTTTTAAAATCTGCGAAAATAGATAAATGGGTATATAATAAATCTATACAAAAAGCAATAGAGTCATATAGAATATCAGATGATAGAAAAGATTTACTAAGAAAAATAAAAGATGAAAGGTAATATAAAAATGAAGAAAAAAAATAAAGTAAAAATGACAAAAGAACAAATTGAAAGAAAAAAGAAAAAGATTATAAGAACTTTTATATCAATAATAGCAATAATAATAGTATTGATTGTGGGATATAAATTAAATGATTATATTATATTAGATAAAAATAAACAAACTAATTTAATAATAAATAATAGAAACGTAACATCAAATTTAAAAAATGAAATACTTATACAAGATAATGAAATATATATATCAGAACAAGATTTAGGAAATTTCTTTGATAAATATATATATGAAGATACAAAAAATAACCAAATTATTACTACTTATGATACTAAGATTGCAGCAATAAGTTTAGATGAAAATAAAATAATTATAAATGGTTCAAATAAACAAACTTATGCACATGCAATAAGACAAAATGATAAGGTGTATATACCAATAAATGAATTAGAAGATGTATATGGAATAGAAATAAAATATATAGAAAATACGAAAGTTCTTACAATTGATTCTATTTCAAGAGAACAGAAAAAAGCAATTATAACTAAAGATACAGCAGTAAAATCGTCAAAAAAATTTGTAAGCAAAACAGTGGATAGAGTAAAAAAAGGAAGTTATGTTATTGTTATTTCTGAAGAAAAAGGATATACAAGAATTAGAACAGAAAATGGAAAGTTAGGATATGTGAAATCTAAAAAAATTGCTAACACAGTTGTTGTAAGAGAAGAGATGGAAGAAGAAAAACAAATTGAAGGGAAAGTCAATTTAGTTTGGGACTATTATTCTACAGTAGCAAATGCACCTGACAGAACAGATACAACGATTGATGGTATTAATGTAGTATCTCCTTCATTTTTCTATATTGATTCTAATGGAAATTTTAAGGAGAATATAGGAACAAAAGGAAAAGAATATATTGAATGGGCACATAACAATGGATATAAAGTTTGGCCAATGGTTCAAAATTCTGGAGATGAAATGCTGGAAGTAACTTCTGAAATTATGAATGATTATGATAAAAGAGAAAAATTAATAAATGATATTATTGTAGCATCTGTCAAATATAAACTAGATGGAATTAATATTGACTTTGAAAATATGAAACAAGAAGATAAAGATATGTATTCAAGATTTATAATAGAATTAACACCAAGAATGAAATATATGGGACTTGTAGTTTCTGTAGATGTAACTGCACCAGATGGTTCAGAAACGTGGTCATTATGTTTTGACAGACATGTAATAGGAGATGTTGCAGATTATATTGTGTTTATGGCTTATGACCAATATGGAGCATCAAGTAATAAATCAGGGACTACTGCAGGATATAATTGGGTAGAACTAAGTTTAAAAAAATTTATAGAAACAGAAGAAATTAAAAATGAAAAAATAATTTTAGCTATTCCATTATATACAAGATTATGGACAGAAGATAATTCTGGACAACTTGTAAAATCACCAAGTGCTGTTGCAATTAAAAATATAGATAAAGTATTGCCAGAACAGATTGAAAAAAAGTGGGATGATGAATTAAGACAATATTATGTAGAATATAATGAGGGTTCATATATTAAGAAAATGTGGATAGAAGATGAAAAATCGTTAAAAGAAAAAATATCATTAATAAATAACTATCAACTTGGTGGAGTTGCATCTTGGCAAATTGGTATGGAAACAGAAAATTTTTGGACATTTTTAAAAAATGAAATACAATAGTAATTAATATATTATGTTTCATTATTTTATGCTTATTATTTTTTAGGATTAACTAGTAACTAGCTACAACGGAAATCCAGAAATTCCATTTGAAATGCAACAAAAATTTAGAAAAATACTTGACTTTTTTAGTACTTCAAATATATAATGAAAAAAAGCGCATTTGGAGGTATTTTAGACATATGCAAAAAGATAATATATATTATACAACAGAAAAATATGTCAATTTAACAGATGAACAAATAATATGTCAGATAAAGCAAGGAGATGAACAAGCTTTAACATATTTAATAGAAAAATATAAAGATTTGGTTAATTCAAAAGTTAGTAAGTATTTTATAATAGGGGCAGAAAAAGAAGATATTATACAAGAAGGAATGATTGGTTTATATAAAGCAATTAGAGATTTTGATAGATATAAGCAAAATACTTTTAAAACTTTTGCTAATATATGTATAGAAAGACAATTGATAACAGCAATAAAAAGTTCTAACAGGCAAAAACATATACCACTTAATTCTTATTTATCTTTAAATACTACAGCGTATGATAATGATGATGACGGAGCTGAATTGATAGAAACTTTTAAAAGTAATACAATAGAGGACCCTTTAGAAACTATAATGAAAAGGGAATCTTTTGAAGAAATCCAAAATACTATGCATAAATTTTTAAGTAAATTTGAAGAAAGCGTTTTAGAAAGATATATGCAAGGCGAAAGTTATGAGATTATTGCTAAAAAATTGGATACACCAATAAAATCTGTTGATAATGCTATTCAAAGAATAAGAAAAAAAGCAATAAAGAATATATTTTAATTAAATAGTATCAAACTTAATAATTAATATTGTAGTTTGATACTATTTAAATATAATTAATGCTTGCATAGCTCAGTAGGTAGAGTGCAGCCTTGGTAAGGCTGAGGTCACGGGTTCGATTCCCGTTGTAAGCTCCACTTTAAGACAGCTTACGAACTGTAAAGGTTTCGTAAGTTTTTTCTTTTTAAGAAAAGAAAAAAATAATGGAGATTCTATTGATTCACAACTGCGAATGATAAAAGAATATTGTGAGAAAAACAAGTATGATATTGTAGATGTATATAATGATGCTGGGTGTTATGCTTAACATAGAAAAATTACTTTTAGTAGGACCTTCAAACTATGGATTATCTATACCAATGCAGAATATCGGAAGATGCAGGAACATATCTATGTAATAATATTTATTTTAAAGGATTAAATACATAAAGGAAAAAAATCTAGGTACAAAAATGATATTTATTCATATTCCCCCAAAAGAACAAAGTTATGACTTTTATAAGCTAAATGAAACTCTATTAGATTTTATAGAAAATTTATAAAAAACTATGTACTTTTTATAAATTATAGTGTATAATTTTATTATAGGAATGAATAATATATATTATTAAATGATATATATATTTATATATTGGTCTCACAAGGACCAAACCCGAGTAGACGCAAGGCGTCGCAAAAAGCCATTCATGCGAATGGCTTTTTATAATCTTTTATTTTTTAATTGTCTTATAATTCCTAAAATATTTTTAATACTATAGAAAGATATAATACTTATTTAGTATGTGATAGAGATGAATTTACATCTTTTTATGACAAAGTGTTTAAATCTGCAAATTTAT
>CANQTJ010000107.1 GCA_947626705.1 uncultured Clostridia bacterium
AATTTATATAAATTTATTTCATCTTCATAATATATTTTTATGATATTTTTATCATTTAAAAAATTTAAATTTTTTATTATTTCTTTATTTTCTTTTTTTATTAAAATTATTATTTTTATTTCTTCATTATTTTCAAATATTTTTTCTATTAATTTTTCTAATTGTATTTCTCCAGGTAAATTTTCATCAATGATTATATAATTAATTTCTTTTTTATATTCTAATATTTCTAATATTCCTTCTTTATATTGTATATCTTTGCATATAGTTTCTATATTATTTTCTTCTTTTAATTCTTCATTTAAATATGGATTATTAATTGCTGTAATTATTTTTATCATTTTTGTTTTCACCTTCTATCATTTCTTTTTCCATATCTGATGCTTGTATTTTTGTTAGTATGTGATCCTCTCCAACGAACATTAAACATTCTCCTCTTTTTAAAGATTTAATTTCTATTTTTTCCTTATCTGATAAATTTGCGTATTCTGCTAATATTTTTATATTTTCTTCTTCTAATGCAAAAAATGTTTTTATACTGGAGTTATTTAATATACTTCTTCCATAAGTTCCATTTTCTAGACTAAATATATCTGATATATCCTGTGTTATTGCAACACCACTCCCTCCGTATTTTCTTATTGTTTTAAATATTTTATAAATAAAACTTGCTACTTCTTTATTAGATGTAACACCAATTAATCTCCATATTTCATCTAAATATATTGCTTTTCTTTCTTCTCTATTTTCTTTTATCTTATCCCAAAAAATGTCTGTAAATAGGTACATTGCATATTTTAAATTTTCTTCTCCTAAATCATAAATGTCTGCAATTATTAAATCGCTGTCTAATTTTATATTAGTATAATTATTGAAAAATTTTAATGAGCCTTCTACAAATGGTATTAGTTTTATTTTAAATTTTTTTGTTTTTTCATCTTCTCCTAATATTTTAAATAAATCTTCTAAAATTGGCATTTGTGTTTCTATTTTAAATTCCATATTTTCATTATATAAGCTTTTGTCATCAAAAGTAATGTTTTTTAATTTATATACTTGTATTAATTTTTCTTCTAATAAAGCTTTTTCTTCTTCATTCATTTCTCCGAATATTAAATTAAAAAATCCTATTAACTTGCTAATTTTTGTTGCTAAATATCCATTTTCTCCTTCTTCTATACTTTCTTTTCTTATTTCAAGAATATTAATATATGTATTTGAGGTAGGACCTAATTTTATTTGAATACCTTTTAAATTTTCACATATTTTATTGTATTCCCTGTCTGGGTCTATGATATATTGTTTAATTCCTAATAATTTATATCTTAAAATTAAAAGTTTTGTATAAAATGATTTTCCTGCTCCACTTGTTCCAAATATACATATATTTGCATTTTTATATTTTTCTGTATTGTATCTATCTATGAAAACCATTGAATTATTATATATATTTGTCCCAATAAAAATACCCTCTTTATCAAATATTGTTGAAGATATAAATGGATATGTTGATATTAGTCCAGAAGTTAATATATTTCTTTTTGTTGCTTGTTTTATTATTTCTTTATTTTCCATTATAGGTAATGATGCTATAAAACTTTCTTCTTGTCTAAAATTTGCTCTTCTTGTTTGCATTCCTTTACTTTGGGCTATTCCTTCTATTTTATTTAAATTATATTCTAATTCTTTTATATCTTCAGAATATAAATTAATATAAATATATAAAAAATATAAATCTTCGTTATTAACTTGCATCTCTTTTCTTATATATTTAGCATCATTGTAGGTATACGATGCAATATCTATATCTTGTCTATTTTGATTTGCTTCTTTTAGTTCTACTCCTACATTGCCAATATGATATGTAAGGTCTTTAATTGTTTTATAACTATCTTGCTTTTCATAAAAAATTGAAATATTCATATTTATATTTGTTTCTATTAAATTTTTTAATAATAAATCTGTTTGTTCTCTATAATAATTTACTACCATTAAAGATGAATAATATAAATTATCAATTTCTATATATTTTGGATTTTGGATATTTATATATGATGGCGATATTAAATCTTTTTTTGAAAAAGTTCCTGAAATGAAATTTTTTATATTTTCTTTTTTTTTATTTTTTAAAATTTTTATCACTCCTTAAAAATTTAAATTACTATTTTTTATATTTTGTTTTATTATTATCATAAATAATTTTAATATTATTTTGTTTTATGTTGACAATTTGAAATATAATTTTTATTTTTTATTAATCTTTTACTATATTTAAACACGTAAGCTTTATTCTATTTTTATTTTTATATTTTCATTTTCTTGTGTTTTATTTTATAAAATTTGGTAAACTTTGTTTTTACTTTTAATTTTCTTTTTTAATTTTTATTTATTTTTTATCTTATATTAATATTTTAATTTTTATAGTTTTATTTTTTGTTTTCTTTTATTTTTATATTTTATTTTTTATTTTTATTTTTTGTTTTTTTATTTTAATATTTTAATTTTTTGTTTTTATTTATTTTTTATTTTATTTTTATATTTTAATTTTTATTTATTAATTTTTTAAAAATATTCTTGTATTTAATAAAGAAAAAAATATTTTTATTATTTTATTTTTATTATTTATTTCTATTACACTATTTCCACATCTTGATAAACATTCTTTTATTTTAAAATATTTTTCTTTTAAATCATTTTCTATTATTTCTATGTTATTAAAATTTTCTATTTTTTCATTGGATATTATTAGATAAAAATCTTTAGAAGCTGAATTTCTTAGATAGTTTAAATTTTGAATATAATTAATATAATTTTCTGATAATTCTCTTAGATATTTATTTTCTTTTTTTTGAATATTATTTTGGATATTTAAAATATGTTGACTTAAATCTTCTTTATTACTTTGAATTAAAATTTGGATATCAAAATTACAAGTTTTTAATAAAATTTTGTATGAATTTAAAATTGTCTTTTTTTCTAAATCTGATTTTAAATTATAATTTATTGGACTTATTTTTAAAATTTTAATATATTTATTTTTGTTTATTTTTATTATGCCATTAGATAATATATTTTCTATAGGAATCCATTGCTGTACTGTTAGTTTATTTATTTTTTACACCTCCTTTTGTTTTTCTATTTTACATTCATTTTTCTTATTTGTCAATAAAAACTTTTTGACATTTTTCGACATTTCAATAATTATTTTCCACTTTTAAATTATTTTTATGATTAAAAATCCACATTTAATAAACTTTAATTTTTATATTTTTTTAGTATTTTTTTCTATTTTTATTTTATTTTTATTATTTCTTATTTTTATTTAATTTTTTTATTTTTTAATTAATTATATTAGTTTAAAATTAAATTGCTTTATTTTCGATTTTAATGATTTTTATTTTTTATTTTATAAATTATTTTTTTATTTATTATGATTTTTTTATTTATTTTTTTTATTTTTTAGTATATTTTTTTTATTTTTGACCATAATAAGTTTATAAGGTTGATAATAGTTGAGCAAAGAGTAATATTGGATTTGGTGTGAGTTTAATATTATTCGAGCAAAGATGTATAATAGTGTATTTTATATATTATTATATGTCGGCGATAAGAGTGTATTATGTGTATGTAGGCTATATTTTGTATTTTTATTCTATCTGTATATGGTCAAATTATATGTAATATATTCGAGCTAAGATTATTATTTTATCTAGTATTGAAGTGGTTATTAGTAGTCCCTCGTTTTGGATGAATATAGTTACTTATGGTGGATTAATGGTCGAGTGAGTGATTAATATATGTGGTATCGAGCTTATTTATATAGCAATATATATTAGGTTTTAATATTAGATATATTAGTTTTAGCTAAGATTATTATCGGCTTTATAGATTAATGGCAGGTTGTTTATAAATAACCTGCCATTAAATATTATATATCTAAATTTTTTACATATTTTGCATTTTGTTGTATAAATTCTCTTCTTGGTTCTACTTCATCTCCCATTAATAATGAAAATGTTTCATCAGCTTTTATAGCATCGTCCATTGTTACTTTGACTAAAATTCTTGTTTCAGGATTCATTGTTGTTTCCCATAGTTGTTCTGGATTCATTTCTCCTAAACCTTTATATCTTTGTAATGCTAACTGTTCTCTCGTAATTCCTTTATTTTCTAGTTCTTTATATGCTTTATCTAAGTCTTCGTCTGTATAACAATAAATATCTTCCATTCCCTTTTTTGATAATTTGTATAATGGTGGTTGTGCTAAAAATACATTTCCATTTTCAATTAATGGTTTCATATATCTAAAGAAAAATGTTAATAATAAAGTTCTAATATGAGCACCATCAACATCAGCATCTGCCATAATTATTACTTTTCCATATCTTATTTTTGTTATATCAAAGTCTGAACCTATTCCTGCACCAACTGCTAATATTACTGGATTTAATTTATCATTTCCATATATTTTATCTGCTCTTGCTTTTTCAACATTTAACATTTTACCCCAAAGTGGTAATATTGCTTGAAATTTTCTATCTCTTCCTTGTTTTGCACTTCCTCCTGCAGAATCACCTTCTACAATATAAACTTCACATTCTTCTGGATTTTTACTACTACAATCTGCCAATTTTCCTGGTAATGTTGAGGTTTCCATAGAGTTCTTCTTTCTTACTAATTCCCTAGCTTTTCTGGCTGCTTCTCTTGCTCTTGATGCACTTATACATTTTTCTAAAATAGCTTTTGCTACATTAGGATTTTCTTCTAAGAATGTTGATAATGCATCATTTACCATACTTTGAACAATTCCTGTTACTTCGCTATTCCCTAATTTTGTTTTGGTTTGTCCTTCAAATTGAGGTTCTTTTACTTTTACTGAAACTACTGCAGTTATTCCTTCTCTTATGTCTTCTCCTTGTAAGTTTGGCTCTTTTTCTTTTAAGATATTATGGCTTCTTGCATAATCATTAAATACTTTTGTTAATGCTCTTTTAAATCCTTCTAAATGAGTTCCACCTTCTACTGTATTAATATTATTTACAAATGTATATATATTTTCTGAATAACTTGTTGTATATTGAATAGCAATTTCTACTGGTACTTCTCCATTTTTTTCTATATATATTG
>CANQTJ010000108.1 GCA_947626705.1 uncultured Clostridia bacterium
ACAAAACATAGAAAAATGCAAAAAGGTAGAATGAGAGGAAAAGCAACAAGAGGAAATAAAGTTACAGATGGAGAATACGGAATACAAGCTGTAACAGCAGGATTAATTACAAGTAATCAAATAGAAGCAGCCAGAATTGCTATGACTCGTTATATAAAAAGAGGTGGAAAAGTTTGGATAAAAATATTCCCAGACAAACCAATAACATCTAAGCCAATCGGTACTCGTATGGGTAAAGGTAAAGGTGCTCCAGAATATTGGGTAGCTGTTGTAAAACCAGGAAGAGTAATGTTTGAAATTGCTGGTGTACCAGAAGAAACAGCAAGAGAAGCCTTACGTTTAGCAATGAATAAACTACCTAATAAAACAAAATTCGTTGCTAGAGAAACTGAAAAGGTAGGTGAAAGTGATGAAGATAAATAAAATAAGAGAAATGTCTTCACCAGATTTAGAGAAAGAATTAGGTGAACTAAAAAAAGAATTATTTAAATTAAAATTTAGTTTAGCTACAAATGGATTAGAAAATACAAGTAAAATAAAAGAGGTTAGAAGAGATATAGCCAAAATAAATACAGTATTAACAGAAAGAAAAATAGCTGAAGCCAAAGCATAAAATAATGATGAGCGAACTAAATTAAAGATTTGTCATTTAAAACTAAAAAAAATTGAATGACGATGAGTAAATGAAGTGAGCGAAGGGAGGATTTATAAATGGAAGATAGAAATCTTCGTAAAACTATGATTGGAACTGTAATATCTGACAAAATGGATAAAACAGTAGTTGTAGCAGTTGAAACAAGTGTCAGACATGATGTATATGGAAAAACAGTTAAAAGAACATATAAATTAAAAGCACATGACGAAAACAATGAATGCCATATAGGCGATAAAGTTGAAGTTATGGAAACAAGACCACTATCAAAAGATAAAAGATGGAGAATTGTTAAAATTACAGAAAAAGCAATAAGCAAATAATTTTATATATGAAAAAATAATACATTATAAATAATTATATTTACTAAAAGTAAAAACGAAGGGAGGAAAACAGACAATGATACAACAACAAACAATATTAAAAGTAGCAGATAATACAGGAGCAAAAGAAATTATGTGTATTAGATGTTTAGGTGGATCTTATAGAAAAACATCTAATATAGGAGATGTAATAGTTGCTTCAGTAAAATCAGCAACACCAGGTGGCGTTGTAAAAAAAGGTGATGTTGTAAAAGCTGTTATAGTAAGAACAAAAAAAGGGTTAAGAAGAGCAGATGGATCATACATAAGATTTGATGAAAATGCAGCTGTAATAATAAAAGAAGATGGTACTCCAAAAGGAACTCGTATATTTGGACCAGTTGCAAGAGAATTAAGAGAAAAAGATTATATGAAAATATTATCTTTAGCCCCAGAAGTTCTTTAATCTCTTAACGAGAATGTTTAGTAAACATTCGAGTTTTAGAGATTAAAGATGCATAGGTTTAAATTTTGTTAACGAATACAGCCCTTAGGCTGGATGAGTGTTACAAAATATTAACCGTAGCTTCTTTAAGCGAAAAAGAAAAAGCTTTAAGTAAAAAAAGCTAAAGCTTTAAGCGAAAAGCGAAAGCTTAAGTAAAAAAAGCGAAAGCTTTAAGCCAAAAAGCAAAAGCTTTAAGTAAAAAAAGCAAAAGCTTTAAGTAAAAATTAAAGGCAAATCATTTGAGATAAACGTAAGTGATAATAAATATAATAAATTAAGAAAAGGAGGCAATCTCTAATGAGAATAAAAAAAGGAGATACTGTTGAAGTTTTATCAGGAAATGATAAAGGTAAAACAGGAGAAGTATTAGAAGTAATACCAAAAGCCGACAAAATCATTGTTAAAGGTATTAATGTTAGAAAAAAACACGTTAAGCCAAGAAAACAAGGAGAAGAAGGCGGAATAATACCAATAGAGTCTGCTATACCTAGTTCAAAAGTAAATGTAGTATGTTCTAAATGTGGAAAAGCTACAAGAATAGGATATAGTGAAGAAAAAGGTAAAAAAATTCGTATATGTAAAAAATGCGGTACAGAAATAAAATAATAAAAATTTTTCGATAGGTAATCTATTATAAAATATTAAATTTAAATATTTTATAATGAACAATGCGAAAGGAGGAAGAAAGATATAATGGAAAAGTTAAGAGAACAATATGAAAAAGAAGTAGTTCCAGCATTAATGAAAAAGTTTAACTATAAATCAGTTATGCAAGTTCCAAAACTTGAAAAAATAGTTATAAATATAGGTTTAGGAGATACAAAAGAAAATCCTAAAGCTTTAGAAAATGCTATGAATGACTTAACACAAATTACAGGACAAAGACCAGTAATAACAAAAGCTAGAAAATCAATAGCAGCATTTAAATTAAGAGAAGGTGCAAATATAGGTTGCAAAGTTACTTTAAGATCAAATAAAATGTATGATTTTGCATATAAATTATTTAATGTAGCTTTACCAAGAGTTAGAGATTTTAGAGGAGTTTCTGGAAATTCATTTGATGGAAGAGGAAATTACTCAATGGGTGTAAAAGAACAATTAATATTCCCTGAGATTGAATATGACAAAGTAGATAAATTAAGAGGTATGGATATAATATTTGTAACTACAGCTAATTCAGATGAAGAAGCTAAAGAATTATTAAAACTTATGGGAATGCCTTTTAAAGCTAATTCTTAGTTAATGAATTAATATTAAAATTATATAAAGCAGAATTTGTTTTATAAATTTTGCCATTATAAAAGATAAGGAAGGAGAAAAGTATCAAATGGCTAAAAAATCAATGAAAGTAAAACAAGCTAGACCACAAAAATACAGTACAAGAGAATATAACAGATGTAAATTATGTGGAAGACCACATGCTTATATTAGAAAATATGGTATTTGCCGTGTATGCTTTAGAGAATTAGCACATAAAGGAGAAATTCCAGGTGTTAAAAAAGCAAGTTGGTAAATGTTAAATTTGAAAGTTTTACTAATTATAATATAAAATGCAAAGCAATTTGTATCATATTTATATAATAAATAAGGAAAAGGAGGAAAAAGCGTTGAATAGTACAGATCCAATTGCAGATATGTTAACTAGAATAAGAAATGCAAACACATCAAAACATAAGACAGTGGATATACCTGCATCAAACATGAAATTAGGAATTGCTGAAATATTATTCAAAGAAGGATATATTAAAGCATTTGAAGAAATAAAAGATGAAAGTCAAGGAATAATAAGAATTACTCTTAAATATGACGAAAAAGGAAATAGAGTAATTGATGGATTAAGAAGAATTAGTAAACCAGGATTAAGAGTTTATGCTTCTAAAGAAGAATTACCAAAAGTATTAAATGGATTAGGAATAGCAATAATCTCTACATCACAAGGTTTAAAAACAGATAAAGAAGCAAGACAAGTAGGCGTAGGTGGAGAGGTTTTAGCTTATGTTTGGTAAGATTTTGCAGACAAGATTTTCGAAAAAATCTTAATTACAATAAACGAACAAAGCAAAGTGAAAGGAGGAAACTTTAAATGTCAAGAATAGGAAATAAACCTATTACAGTACCATCAGATGTTACAGTTACAATAGATGGAGATAAAATTACTGTAAAGGGACCAAAGGGAACATTGGAAAGAGTAATACATAAAAACATTTCTTTAGAAATGAATGATAATACAATTAAAGTAATAAGAAAAGATGATGAACGTCAAAATAGAGGATTACATGGTTTAACAAGAACTTTAATCAATAATATGATAATTGGTGTTACAAGTGAATATACTAAGGAATTACAAATAAACGGAGTTGGATACAGAGTTGCAAAACAAGGTACAGGATTAAATATGAGTTTAGGTTATTCACATCCAGTTATATTTGAAGCACCAGCAGGAATTACTTTTGATGTTCCAAATCAAAATACAATTATTGTAAAAGGAATTGATAAAGAATTAGTAGGTCAAACAGCAGCAGAAGTTAGATCTAAAAGACCACCAGAAGTATATGGAGGTAAAGGGATTAAATATGCTGATGAAGTTATTAGACGTAAAGAAGGAAAAACAGGAAAATAAAATAGATGTTAATAAAATTATTTGTAAGATAGTTGATTATATATATTTTATAAAAGAATATGAAATCTTTGTTACAATGTTTTATAAATATAGAAAAATTTTATTTTTGTAAAAATTGCAAAGAAAGGAGAAATAAAGATGGTTAAAAAGACAGATAGAAAAATGGAAAGAACAAGAAGACATCTAAGAGTAAGAAGAAAAATATCTGGTACAAGTGAAAGACCAAGATTATGCGTATATAGAAGTAATGCCAATTTATATGTACAAATTATAGATGATGTTGCAGGAAATACTTTAGTTAGTTGTTCTACATTAGATAAATCAATAAAAACAAAATATGCTAACAAACAAGCTGCTAAAGAAGTAGGAACTATGATAGCTAAAAAAGCATTAGAAAAAAATATAAAAGATGTAGTCTTCGACCGTGGTGGATATATTTATCATGGAATAGTAAAAGAATTAGCTGAAGCTGCAAGAGAAGGTGGGTTAAACTTCTAATAAATATTTTATTTGATTTTATTATATATAAAGTATAAATAAGAATAAACTATTGATACCTATAAGAAGTTAAAAATAAAATGGTTTATATAAAAAATCGTAAAAAGGAGGAGAGAAAAAACTAATGGAAGAAAAAAGCGAATTAAAGGAAAAAGTAGTTGCCATAAATAGAGTTGCAAAAGTTGTTAAAGGTGGTAGAACTTTTAGATTTAGTGCTGTAGTTGTAGTAGGTGACGAAAATGGACATATTGGTGTTGGTAACGGTAAGGCAGCTGAAGTTCCAGATGCAATAAAAAAAGCTATGCAAGAAGCTAAAAAGAATTTAGTTGAAGTTCCAATAGTTAATACTACAGTACCTCATGAATATGTTGGAAAATTTGGT
>CANQTJ010000109.1 GCA_947626705.1 uncultured Clostridia bacterium
ATGTTAGAAAAATATTATAAAAAATAACAAATAAGAAAAATAAATAAAAAATAAATAAATAAAAAATAAATAAATAATAAATAATAAATTAAAAAAATAATAAATTAAAAAAATAATAAATAAAAAAATAATAAATAAAAAAATAATAAATAAAAAAATAATAAATAAAAAAATAATAAACAAATAAAATAATAAACAAAAAATAATAAATAAATAAAATAATAAATAAAAAATAATAGATAAATAATAAAAAAAATAATAAATAAAAAAATAATAAATAAAAAAAATAATAAATAAATAAATAATAAAAAAATAAATAATAAAAAAAAATAAATAATAAATAAAAAAATAAAAAATAATAAACAAAAAAATAATAGATAATAAAATTAAAAACTAAAAAAATAAGAATACAGAAAAATGTAAGGTTTACTGATTTCAATAGTATAAATACAAAAAAAGAATAAATTTTAAAGAAAAAAAGCTTAGAAATGCTACGTAATAAAATATAGTAAGATATTTTATTATATAAGAAAGTAGAACAAAAATGATTAACATAACTTTAAATAATATATAATTTTTAGACAATTGTATAAACTAAAAAAATTTTAAATAGTATATTATATATAGAATTTAAAATATATAAAAAAATATAACAAAAAATAATAAAACTCATAAAATAAATTAGGTGATTTTATGAGTTTGGGATTATGTTTTTCAGGTGGAGGAGTAAAAGGTGCTGCACATATAGGAGTGTTAAAAGCTCTAGAGGAAAATAATATAAAAATTGATTACATAGGTGGAACTTCTTCAGGAAGTATAGTTGCAACTTTGTATGCAGTTGGTTATAAGCCAGATGAAATATATGATATATTTAAAAAATATTGTAAGAAAATAAAATATGTAGATTTTAGAAATATTATAAAATTATTTTTTGGTTTAATTTCAACAGGAACTATCATTATTGATGGTTTAAATTCAGGAAAGGCAGTTAATAAATTAATAAATAAAATGTGTAATATTAAAAATGTATATAATATTTTTGATATAAAAATGCCATTAGCTATTCCAAGTGTTAATATGAGTACTGGAGAAGTGATTTGTTTTACATCTTTAAAAACAAGAGGTTTTTCTAACAATACAGTTTTTGTTAATGATGTTGATATTGGAACTGCTGTTCAGGCTAGTTGCAGTTTTCCAGCAGTTTTTTCTCCAACTAAATTTAAAAATAGTAAATTAATTGATGGTGGTATTAGAGAAAATGTGCCGTGGAGAGAGTTGAAGTTGTTAGGGGCAGATAATGTGTTAAGCGTTGTGTTTGAAAATGAAGTTGATAAAAAATGTTGTAATAATTTAATTGATGTTACTTTTCGTTCTTATGAATTGATGTGTAAGGAACTTTCAAAGTATGAACTTGAAGGAAGTGATTATTTAATTAGAATTAATAGTAAAAAGGTTTCTCTTTTAGATATGTCTAAAATTAATGAATTTTATGATTTAGGTTATAAAGAAACAAATAAATTTATTAAAAAATTTTTGTGTATTAAAAATTAAATTGGGAATAAAAATATTTTTGAAATTATAAAAGTGTAAATGTCTTATACAGTTTTTTAGTGTAAAAAATCACCTTCAGTTTAGAAGGTGATTTTATAATAAGAATTAAGTTATATTTTCTTTTGAATTATATGTGTTTTCCTCAGTAGAAATAATATTTTCTTTATCTAATGCTTTTTTCTCATTTTCTTGTTTTATTAAATTGTCTTTTGCAATTGTCATCAATAGTTTAATTCTGTTAGTTTGGTTTGTTTCGCTAGCACCAGGATCATAATCTATAGGTGCGATATTTGCATCAGGATATTTTTGTCTAATAGTTTTTATTACTCCTTTACCAACTACGTGATTTGGTAAACATGCAAATGGTTGTACACAAACAATATTAGGTATATCATTTTCTATATATTCAATCATTTCTGCTGTTAAAAACCAACCTTCTCCAGTTTGATTTCCAATAGATAAAATATCTTTTACTTTATTTTCTAAATGCCAAATATTGCAAGGTTGTAGATATCCTTTTTTAGAATTTAGTAGTGCTATTTTAATATCTTTTTCTAATATATCTATAAGTTTAATAGCTATTTTACTTATTTTTGCAGATGTTTTATTTGTGTTTAAAAGGTTATTAAAGGTTATTTTGTGTGTAGCCATAAATTTTACAAATCCCATAAAATCAGGTAATATTACTTCAGCACCTTCTTTTTCAAGTAAATTAGCAATAAAATTATTTCCAAAAGGATGATATTTGATTAAAACTTCTCCTACTATTCCAACTTTAGGCTTTTTTAAAGTAGTATTTAATTCTATTTTTTCAAAATCATTTACTATATCATAAATGCTTTGTTTAAATTGTGAATTTGTAGAATTTTTTACTAATTTTTTGCATTTTTCTATCCATTCATCAAATAATTTTTGAGTTTGACCTTTATTTATTTCATAAGCTCTATTTTTAGTTAACATTTTTTGTAATAAATCTGCATAAATTACACATTTTATTAATTTTTCAATCATTTTTGGAGTTAGTTTAAAACCTGGCATTTTTTCCATACCAACTACATTAAAAGATATAACTGGTATATTGCTAAATCCAGCATCTTTTAGAGCTTTTCTTATAAATCCAATATAATTTGTTGCTCTGCAACCTCCTCCTGTTTGAGACATTATTAATGCAGTTTTATTTAAATCATATTTTCCTGACTCTAATGCTTCAATCATTTGACCTGTAACCAATATTGAAGGGTAACATGCATCGTTATTTACATATTTTAAACCAGTTTCTACTGTGTGAGTACTACATTCTCTTAATAATTGAAGATTATATCCGCAAGATTGCATAGCTGATTCCAATAATTCAAAATGTATAGGAGCCATTTGTGGGCATAAAATTGTGTAATCCTTACGCATTTCTTTGGTAAAGATTTTTTTCTTGATTCCGTAGTTTCCTGTGGATTTTTCTTCTTGTTTTTTAGCAATTCTTTTATTCATACTAGCTAAAAGTGAACGAATACGAATTCTTACAGCCCCTAAGTTGTTTACTTCATCTATTTTTATTAATGTATACATTTTATCATAACTTGATAATATTTCTTCGACTTGATCTGTTGTAACTGCATCTACACCGCATCCAAATGAGTTTAGTTGTATTAATTCTAAGTTGTCGTGTTTTCCAACAAAATCTGCTGCTGCATATAGTCTTGCGTGGAATACCCATTGGTCTACAACTCTTATAGGCCTTTTTGCTTCTGTTTTGTCTGCTATACTATCTTCTGTTAAAACACATAAACCTAAAGATGTTATTAATGTATCTATACCATGATTTATTTCTGGATCAATATGATAAGGTCTTCCGGCTAGGACTATACCTCTTAAGTTATTTTCTTCTATATATCGTACTGTTTCTGCTCCTTTGTTTTTTATATCTTGCTTACATTTTTGATATTCCATTTCAGCTTTTTTTGCAGCTTCAATTAGTTCTTTTTTTGTGAAATTATATTCCTTAAATTCGTCTAATTCCATTATTTTTTTGACAAGATTTTTTGTTTCAAAGGGCAAAAAAGGATTAATAAATTTTATATTTTTTTGTTTTATATTTTCTATATTGTTTTTTAATACTTCTGAATAAGAAATTACTATAGGACAATTGTAGTGATTGTCGGCCTTTTCGTATTCTTTTCTTGAATAAGGCATACAAGGGTAAAAAATAGTAGTAATTCCTTTTTCAATTAAATTTTCTATATGTCCGTGTGATATTTTGGCTGGATAGCAAACAGATTCAGAAGGCATAGATTCCATACCTTTCTCATAAGTTTTTCTAGTACTTTTATCAGAAATTATTACTCTAAATCCTAAATTTGTAAAAAATGTAAACCAAAATGGGTAGTCTTCATATATGTTTAATACTCTTGGTATTCCTATAGTTCCTCTTGTTGAATATTGTTCTTCTAATGGTTTATAATCAAATATTCTTTTATATTTATATTGTACTAAATTTGGAAGATTTTTTTTATTTGTTATAATTCCTGCGCCTTTTTCACAACGATTTCCAGATACATATATGCTACCATTATTAAATTTATTTATTGTTAATTTACAGTGATTTTCGCAATTGTTGCATCTTGTATGTGTTATTTGTATTTTTAGTTTATCTATTTCATCAATATTTAATATTGTTGATTTGTATTCCATATCTAAATTTGATTCATATTGCTGTTTTGAAAGAAGAGCCATTCCATAAGCACCCATTAATCCAGAAATATCTGGGCGTATAACGTTTTTGCCGACTATTTTTTCGAATGCTCTTAATACTGCATCATTGTAAAAAGTTCCTCCTTGTACAACAATATGATTGCCTAAAGTGCTTATATCCCTAACTTTCATTACTTTTTGTATTGCATTTTTTATAACAGAATATGAAAGTCCACTTGAAATATCTCCAACTGTATAGCCTTCTTTTTGAGCTTGTTTAATTTTAGAATTCATAAATACTGTACATCTTGAACCTAAGTCGACAGGTCTTTTAGATAATAATGCTTCTTTAACAAATTCTGAAATTTCTAAATTTAAGCTTTTAGCAAATGTTTCTATGAATGAACCACAACCAGATGAACAGGCTTCATTGAGCATAATGTTATCAATTGTATCGTTTTTTATTTTTATATATTTCATATCTTGTCCGCCAATATCTATGATTGCTGTAACTTTAGGTTCAAATTGTTTTGCAGCTGTATAATGTGCAATTGTTTCTATTTCATTTAGGTCGATATTTAATGCTGTCTGTATAAGCTTTTCGCCATATCCTGTAACACCACTGTATCTTAGAATAGCTTTTTTAGGTAGTTTTTCATATAGAGATTTAAGCATATTAATAACACTTTTTAAAGGGT
>CANQTJ010000110.1 GCA_947626705.1 uncultured Clostridia bacterium
TAAAGGAGCAGATTATGTAATAATAAGTACTCCCACTAACTATGATGAAGAAAAAAATTTTTTTGATACTTCGAATGTTGAAGATATTATTCAAAAAGTTATTTCTATGAATGATAAAAATATTATTATGGTAGTCAAATCAACTATACCTGTAGGTTTTATTGAAAATATTAAATTAAAGTATAATATTAATAACATATTTTTTTCTCCAGAGTTTTTAAGAGAAGGACATGCTTTATATGATAATCTTTATCCATCAAGAATTATTATTGGAGATAAAAGTGAAAGGGCACATCAATTTGCTAAAATTTTAATAGACGTAGCACTAAATAAAGATATAAAAACTTTATTTATGGATAGTACTGAAGCAGAAGCAGTCAAATTATTTTCGAATACATACTTAGCATTAAGGGTTGCATATTTTAATGAATTAGATACCTATGCTATGATTAAAGGATTAAATACTAAAGATATAATCGATGGAGTATGTTTAGATAATAGAATTGGTAATCAATATAACAATCCATCTTTTGGTTATGGAGGATATTGTTTACCAAAAGATACTAAACAATTATTAGCAAATTATAAAGATGTACCACAAAATTTAATAGAAGCAATCGTAAATGCAAATAAAACTAGAAAGGATTTTATTACACAAGAAATTATAAATCTGAATCCTAAAATAGTTGGAATATATAGATTAACAATGAAGACTGGCTCAGATAATTTTAGGTCAAGTGCTATACAAGATATAATTAATAACTTGAAAGATAAAGATATTAAAGTTGTTATATATGAACCAACTTTAGTAAATGATGAATTTAATGGATTTGAAGTTATAAATGATATTAATAAATTTAAAAACAAAAGTACAATTATACTAGCTAATAGACAAGAAAAATTACTTGATGATGTAAAAGAAAAAGTATATACAAGAGATATTTTTTCTCGAGATTAAAAGAATAAATAAATTTAATTAATTAATAAATGGAAAGGATAGCAATATGAAAGTTGTATCAGTAGTTGTTACATATAATAGAAAAGACTTATTGGAAGAATGTATAGATGCAATAAAAGAGCAATCTTATAATTTAGATAAAATTATAATCATTGATAATAATAGTAATGATGGAACCTTCGAAATGTTAGAAAAAAAAGGATATACAAAAAATGAAAAATTTTTAATAAAAAGATTAGAAACTAATATTGGAGGATCAGGAGGATTTTATGAAGGAATGAAAATTGCTAGAGAAATGGATGCTGATTGGATATGGATTATGGATGATGATACTATACCTAATAATAAAGCTTTGGAGGAATTATTATCATCATTAAAAATTGTTGGAGAAGATGTTAGTTATTTAGCAAGTGCTGTTTATGGAATAAATGGTTGTTGTATGAATTATCCAGGAGTAAGTACGCGAAGAGATAAAGATGGACACTTAATGTGGCATAAATATCTAAAAGATAGTATCGTTGAAATAGAAGGAGCAACTTTTGTATCTTTATTAATAAATGGTAAAGCAACTAAAAAAGTTGGATTACCAATGAGAGATTATTTTATATGGGGTGATGATGGTGAGTATACTATAAGGTTGACTAAATATTATAATCCAGCATATATTATTGGAAAAAGTATAGTTATACATAAAAGAAAAGGTAATGGAACCCTTAATTTAGAAAAAGAAGAAAATATAAACAGAATAAATTGTTGGTATTACTTTATAAGAAATAATTTAATTAATGAAAAAGAATATTTTGGTAATAAAAGAATGTTTATATTAATGCTAAGATTTGAATACAAAGCATTAAAATGTTTACTAAAGCCAAATGTAAAATATAGATGGAAAAAATTTGTAATAACAAATAAAGGAATTTTTGCTTATATTTTTAAAAGATATGATTATCAGGCATTTAAGAATAGATTTAATAGCTAAATAAATTATTTGTTGAAAGAGGAAGTAAGTGTGAAAAAGAATATAATTAAAAATTATTTGTACAATTTATCATATCAAATATTAGCGATAATAGTGCCTTTAATTACTACACCTTATGTATCAAAAGTATTAGGAGTTAATAATGTTGGTATATATAGTTACACATTATCAATAGCGACATATTTTATTTTATTTGGAACCCTCGGAATAGCAACATATGCTCAAAGAGAAATAGCATACGTTCAAGAGGATAAACAAAAAAGAACAAAAATTTTTTGGGAAATTATAATATTAAGATTATGTACAATGTTTATATCTTTATTAATGTTTTATTTGATTTATGTAAATGGAAATGAATATCAAATATATTATAAGATTTTAATATTAGAATTAATAGCAACATGTTTTGATATTAGCTGGTTTTTTCAAGGATTAGAGGAATTTAAAAAAACCGTAGTAAGAAATACAATTGTAAAATTAATAAGTGTTATTTCTATATTTATATTGGTAAAACAAAAAGATGATTTATGTATATATTTTATGATATATGTGATTTCTAATTTATTTGGAAATTTATCTCTATGGTTTTATTTACCTAAATACTTAGAAAAAATTAATATTAATCATTTACAAATATTAAAACATATTAAACCAGTTATATCTTTATTTATACCACAAATTGCAATTCAGATATATACTGTACTAGATAAAACTATGATTGGAAAGATATTAGGTGATATGTCAGAAGTTGGAAATTATGAACAATCACAAAAAATCATAAAAATATCATTAACGTTAATAACATCATTGGGGATAGTAGTTTCACCTAGAATAGCTAATATAATAGCTAACAATAAAAAGGAAGAAGTACAAGGATACTTAGAAAAATCTTTTAATTTTGTATGGTTTTTAGGAATCCCAGTTATGTTTGGAATAATGGCATTATCTTATAGACTTGTACCATGGTTTTTAGGAGAAGAATTTAATAAATCAAAAATATTATTAATATTAGGAGCGCCTTTGATAATGGCTATTGGCTTAAATAATGTATCTGGTATACAGTATTTAATTCCTTCTAGAAAGCAAAATATTTTTACAAAGTCTGTAGTAATTGGTGCTATATTTAATTTTAGTTTAAATATGATTCTTATTCCAGTATTTAAATCAAATGGAGCAATTGTGGCATCTGTATTAGCAGAATTATTAATTTTATTAGTTCAATTATATTATATAAAAGGAGAAATTTCAGTAAAAATTGTATATCAAAACAGTAAAAAATATATAATAAGTGGAATAATTATGTATTTTATTACATTTTTAGTTGGTTTATATATGAAGCCTATAGTTTTTACAACAATTGTACAAATTGTAGTAGGGATATTTGTTTATGCAATATTACTAATTATTTTTAAGGATAAGTTATTTTATGAAACATTAAATAAAATAAAAATAAAATTTTTCGAGGAGATAATTAATGAAAAATATAAAAGTAATGATTAAAAAAATTATTGGAAAAAGAATGAAGTATTATCTTAAATATGTAAAAAATTTATATAATAAATTATATAGAAACAAAACAGATATATTTGGTCTAATAAAATGCTTATTAAATATAAAAGTAATATATAATGAAAATAAAGGAAAACAGTTGAAACAGTTATTTACTTTAGTAAAATTGGAAGATATTGAAAAAGATGAAATATTTTATTATAACTTAGATGTGTTTAAGAGTATTTATACAGAAAATAGAGTTATTGGAAATTTATCAATAGATTATGAAAAAATATTAGAAAATTCTTTGTTAGATTATAAAGAAATGTTAATAAAAAATGTTAAAACAAAAAGTTTTTATGAAAATGAAATTGAAACCATAGATGCAATTGAAATATATATAGATAGAATAGTAGAAAAATTAAAAAAACAAAATGTTAATTATCAAGTAATAAATAATATTCAAAATATTAAAGAAAATAAAGTTAAAACTTTACATGAAGCATTACAACGAATTCTATTTTTTAACCAAATATTATGGCAAACAAATCATCGATTAAATGGTTTAGGTAGATTAGATATGATATTGATATCTTATTATGAAAATGATATAAATAATAATTTAATCACTAAACAAAAAGCAAAAGAATTAATAAGAAAATTTTTAGAAATTTTACATAAATATTATAATTTTAAGAGTAATATGTTATTGGGTGATACAGGACAAATAATAGAATTAGGTGGAAAAGATATAGATGGAAATTATAAATATAATGAATTAACATATTTATTTATTGAATTAATGAAAGAAATACAACTTCCAGATCCCAAAATATTACTAAGAGTAAGTAAAGATATACCAAGAAATTTAATAGAAGAGTCATTAAAATGTATACAAACTGGAATAGGTTGCCCATTATTCGCAAACGATGATGTTATTATAGATAAATTAATTAAATTTGGATATGAGAAAAAAGATTGCTATAATTATGGAACGTCAGCATGTTGGGAACCATATATAATAGGAAAATCTTTAGACCAAAATAATATAAAATCTATTATATTTATGGAGCCATTTGAAACATTGTTAGAACATGAAAATTTAAAAAAAATACAAGATACAAGGTATTTGCTAAATTTATATAAAAAATATTTAAGTAATTATATCGAAAGTTTTATAAAAGAAAATGAAAATATACAATTTGAAAATGACCCTATACTTTCATTGTTTATAGAAAATTGTATGGAAAAAAATGAAGATATTTCTATAGGAGGAGCTATATATAATAATTATGGATTTACAGGAGTAGGATTATCTAATTTAGTAAACTGCATAATTAATATAGATAAATTTGTTTTTAGAGATAAAGAGTTTACTTTAAATCAAATGAATGAAATTAAGAAAAATAATTTTAAAAATAATCAAGATATAGTTAAAAAATTAAGACAACAGGAAGT
>CANQTJ010000111.1 GCA_947626705.1 uncultured Clostridia bacterium
TGCTCCCTCAAGGATTCGAACCTTGGACCCACCGGTTATGAGCCGGTTGCTCTGACCAACTGAGCTAAGGGAGCATATATATTAAATTATTTGCTTAACGCAATATAAAGTATATATTATTTTTGGCACATTGTCAATACATTTTTCAAATTTTTTAATTTTTCAAAATTTCTTCAAAATTATGTTTTACAATTTACAGATAGTATATTAATTAAATAAAAATGTTAAATATAAAATATTTTAAATTGAGTTAAACCTGATAAATATTAATAAAGGAATTAAAGATAATTCTCTTAATTCCTTTATATTTTAATTTTCTTTACTTCCATCTGTTAATGCTGGATATTGTATAACAACTTTTATTTTCATAATATAGCTTATAGCTCTTACAAGTTTACAATTTTTAACTCTTTGCCATAATGATGGTTTTGCATCAAATGTTGTTTCTTGAATATACGTTTGTTGAGCTTGTTGTATTTCCTCTTGAACTGTTGTTACTTCTCGTTCTTTAACATTTTCAACTTGTTCGGCTTTTACTGGTTCTTCTATTGGCGTTGGTATTGTTTTTAAAGCATCTGCAACTTCTATTCCTATATAACTTAATGCTTTTGACCTATCTTCAATTCTTTCCATATCTATTTCTATATGTAAATTAGATTCTAGATTATTTACACGCGCATTTAATAATTTTATTGAATCCATATAGCTTTGAGATGTTTTATTTTTGCATTTACCAACTATATTTAAAGTTTCTATTATATCCTCTGAAAAATTCTTTTCTGCATCTTTTACTTTATTTTTCCAATCTGGTTCCTTATTTTCTACACATTCAATTAGTTCCTTTAATAGATTAGCCAAAGCTATGTTTTGTTCTCTTTGTCTAATTAATTCTTCTATTTTCTTTGTATTTTCTTCAAATTGGTTTGTTGCATATTCAACTAATCCATAAGCAGCTTTGTATACACTACTAGGGAAATTTTTCTTTTTAGGATATTCTATTAAATATGTTTTTATTGATTCAATTAAGTCTTTAAAGTAAGCATCTTCTTCTAATTGAACAATTTGCTTTTTACTATTAGGATTTATCATTTTTTGCACTTTTTCTATGTTTAATAATATTTTTTCTTCCGTGATTACCATTCTCACGTTTACTATGCCAACTCTAGACATTGTAAACTACCTCCTTTATCTTACGATTTATAATTTATAGTCTTTCTTTTATAATTATACATTATCAAACAAAAAACTACAATAGAATTGCAGTTTTTTTTATTTACATTTTAATTACAGAAATGTTACATTTTTGTTACATTTTCCCCTATTTTTTTCATTTCTTCAAACCTTTTTATTTTTTTTGTTGTTGTTTTTATTAATTCTTCATCTGTAATTATAATGTCTTTTATATATTTATATTTAGGCATTGTTCTGTTTATTACTTTTATCTCTTGCCATAATTTTTCTCTAATTTCTTCTTTATCTTCTAATCCATATATGTCTTTCATAATATCTTTGTCATAAACAATTTTTGCAGATATTTTATAATCTCCATCTTCTTCTAATTTTCCATATACAAAGCTTTCCGTAACACCTGCTATTTTATTTATTAATATTTCTAATTCTTCTGGATAAATATTTTTTCCATTTTTTAATACTATTACATATTTTTTTCTTCCAGTAATAAATATAAATCCATCTTTGTCTATTTTTGCTAAATCTCCTGTATGTAACCAACCATCTTCATCTATAGCTTCCTTAGTTGCTTCGTCATTTTCATAATATCCCATCATAACAGTTGGACCCTTTACTAATAATTCTCCTATTCCCTCTTCGTTTACATCTTCAAGTTTTACTTCCAAACTTGGAAAAGCTTTTCCGATAGAGCCTATTTTTCTGTATTTATCATCTTCAGCAGCTATAACTGGAGATGTTTCTGTTAATCCATAGCCTTGATACATTGTTATTCCTAATCCATTAAATATTCTTTCTGTTTCTGGATCTAATGCAGCTCCACCTGCAACCATTAATCTTAGTTTTGGTCCTAAACTTTGATGTACTTCTCCAAATACTTTATCTCTTACATCTACTCCTATTTTTAATAATACATTTGAAATTTTCATTCCAATATTTACTTGTTTTGATTTTCCTTTTTCTTCAATAGCTTTTACAATTTTTTTACACATACTTTCGAATAAAATTGGAACAGATATCATCGTTGAAACTTCAAATTCTTTTATGTTATCTGCTATATGCCTTATTCCTTCACAAAAAGCTATTGAACTTCCTTTTGATATAGGATATAAAAATCCTACTGTACATTCAAATGTATGATGTAATGGTAAAAAAGATAAAAATCTATCATTTTCATCTACTTTTATTGTTGCAGCTATATCCATTAAATTACTTACAATATTTTTGTGTGATAACATTACAGCTTTTGACTGTGATGTTGTTCCTGATGTAAATAACATTATTCCCATTACATCTGGATTAATTTCTGCGTCTAAAAATTTTCTATCCCCATTTTCTATTTGTTTATTACCTTTTTCTATTAATTTTTTTAAAGATATTACTCCATTTGAACTTTCTTCTAAATCCATAGAAATAAAATATTTTAGTTCTGTATTTTTCTTGTCTTTTAATTGTTCCATTATTTCATCATATTTATTAGAATAAATTATTGCTTCAACTTGTGAACGCATTATTAGACTTTCAATTTCGTTATTAGGCAATGCTTTGTCTAGTGGTACTACTATTCCAGTTCCACATGTTACTGCTAAATAGCTAACTCCCCATTCATATCTATTTTCTCCTATAATTGCAATTTTTTTGTCTTTTAAGTCTAAGTTAATTAATGCTGTTCCTAAACTATCAATATCATTTTTAAATTGTTTATATGTAATTTCTTTAAAAGTTTGTCCTTCTCCTTTAAATACATAAGCTGGTCTATCTGCAAACTTTTGGGCTGATTTATTTAACATATCTTTTAAATCTATAAATTTTTCAAATTCATGTATTGCTTCTCTCATTTTGTTATCTTCCTTCCTATTATTTAATTTTTATTCCTTCAATAACAGTATTTTCAAATTCTTTATATAATTTTATTACTTCTATGTCATTATCTTTCATTTTATATACTAATGTTGAGGCAATTAAGGCATATATTTCTGATGCTATTACTTTTGCATTTCCTTTTTTTACTTGTCCTATATTCATTCCTTCTTCAACTATTTTTTCAATTTTATTTATATAATTATATACGTGTTTTTGACACATTTGATTTCTAGTTTCTTTTCCGTAAAATTGACTTAATAGTATTGTTATAAAATCTTCATATTTATTTACAATTTTTATTTGTATTAAAATAATAGATTTTATTTTATCTATATAATTATCTAACTTTGCTGTTTTGATGTCAATACTATTTTGTAATAATTTTACACCTTCTTCTATTAAAAAGTTAAATATTTCTTCTTTACTTGAAAAATGATAATATAATGTTCCTTTTGCTACTCCTACTGTAGCTGTTATTTCTTCTATACTTGTTGCGTCATATCCTTTTTCTGCAAATAATTTCATTGATGCTTCGAATATTTTTCTTTTGGTTTTGTTCATTTCCAATCTCTTCCTCTCTAAAATGTATGGGGTTTATTACTTTTTATATTATATATTGAAAATTTAATTATTGCAATATATTTTTTTATTCAAAGTTTGTCACATATTGTCACAATTCATAGCTAGTATCTTAATTTGAGTATTTAAATGCCTTGAAAAACCGAAGTTTCAAATATTATATATTTAACCTTTTTATACCATTTTTTAAACTATAAATAGTAACAATATTTTTCTTGTTGAAAATATTGTTGCAATATGCTATTATAATAATCGAAAATTTGTCAATAATAACATTATACAAGGAGGTCAATTTATGGAATTCAAAGAATGGAATAATTTTGAAAATGGAAATTGGAAACATGAAATTAATGTAAGAGATTTTATACAAAATAACTATACACCTTATGAAGGAGATTCAAGTTTTCTAGCACCAGCTACTGAAAAAACACAAAAATTATGGAATGAAGTTTTAGAACTTTATAAAAAAGAAAAAGAATCAAATGGTGGCGTTTTAGATATAGATACAAAAACTATATCTACTATATCTGCTCATGATGCTGGATATATCGATAAGAATTTGGAAGATATTGTTGGATTACAAACGGATAAACCTTTAAAAAGAGCAATAATGCCTTTTGGTGGAATACGTATTGTAGAAAAATCTTGTGAAGCTTATGGTAAACAAGTCGATTCAGAAGTTGACGAGATATTTCATAAATATAGAAAAACTCATAATGACGGCGTATTTAGCGTTTATACACCAGATATAAGAGCAGCAAGGTCTAGCCATTTAATCACTGGTCTTCCTGATGGATATGGACGTGGAAGGATTATAGGCGATTACAGAAGAGTAGCTTTATATGGCGTAGATGTATTAATTACTGAAAAGAAAAAGGATTTAGAGATATTAGATACAGATGAATTTACTGAAGATGTAATTAGACAAAGAGAAGAAATTTCAGAACAAATTGATGCTTTAAATGAATTAAAAGTTATGGCTTCTAAATATGGATTTGATATTTCTAATCCTGCTTCAAACTCAAAAGAAGCTGTCCAATGGTTATACTTTGGATATTTAGGAGCTATAAAAGAACAAAATGGTGCTGCTATGAGCCTTGGTAGAACTTCAACATTTTTAGATATTTATTTTGAAAGAGATTTAAAAAATGGAATTTTAACAGAGGAAGGTGCTCAAGAAATTATAGACCACTTTGTTATGAAACTTAG
>CANQTJ010000112.1 GCA_947626705.1 uncultured Clostridia bacterium
CCGAGTGGCTAAAGGCGGCAGACTGTAAATCTGTTCTCATTTGAGTACGATGGTTCGAATCCATCCCTGCCCACCATTAGTATTATCAAAACTTTTAGTGTTTTGATAATATTTTTGTTTTTAAGATACATCTAACAAGTATCTAACCAACATTCAACAGAAATTCAAAACTTGTGTAAAAATGTTGATTTTTTCTTTTTATTTATATTAGTTAGATTCTTGATAATAAACTCAACAAGATAGATGATGCAAAAGAAAATATATAAGTCGCAAAAATAAGGAAGTTGGCAGACTTGTAATGCTTTTGGACATAAATTAGATAACTATTATAGATTTATAAAAAATAAATAAAATATTTGGTAAAAAGATAAGGAACCGTAATGAAAAAAATTTATATTATATTAACATATACAGGAACTTTATTATCTAAAATAATAAAGTTTTATACAAAAAATGAATTTTCACATGTATCTATTTCATTAGATAAAGAATTAAAATATATGTATAGTTTTGGTAGATTAAATGCATATAATCCTTTTTGGGGAGGTTTTGTGCATGAAGGTATAAATAGAGGAACCTTTAAAAGATTCTCAAATACTAATGCAAATATATATTCTTTAGTAATAGAAAATAATCAGTATGAAAAACTGAAACAAGAAATTTTTAATATAAAAAAAGAAAGAAAATTATATAAATTTAATACATTAGGACTTTTTGCAGTAGGATTTAAAATAAAAATAAAATTCAATCAATCTTTTTATTGTGCAGAATTTGTAAAATATACATTAGATAAAGCAAATATACCAAATAAGTTGCCAGATTTAGTAAAACCAGAAGATTTTAAAGATATAAAAAATTTGAATTTAGAATATAGTGGTAAATTGAGTAAATATATAGGTTAATAATTATTTAAAAAATTATAGAAAGTCTTATTATATGTCATCATTTTATAATAAAAACATATATTGTAATATATAAATTAAGGTGGTGATATTTTGAAAGACCAATATATAGTAGCACTTGCAGGAAACCCAAATGTAGGAAAATCCACAATTTTTAATAATCTAACAGGAATGCATCAACATACAGGTAATTGGACAGGAAAAACTGTATCAAATGCAACTGGAAAATCTGTTATAAATGATAAGGAGTTTATATTTGTAGATATACCTGGTACATATTCTATAATGTCAAATTCAGAAGAAGAAGAAATTGCAAGAGATTATATATGCTTTGGAAATCCAGATTTAACTGTAATCGTAGTTGATAGCACTTGTTTAGAGAGAAATCTAAATTTAGTTTTTCAAATTATGGAGATAACGGATAATATAATAGTTTGTGTAAATTTATTAGATGAAGCTAAGAAAAAGAAAATAAAAATAGATTTAAAAAAATTAGAAAATCTTTTAGGAGTACCTGTTATAGGTACAACTGCAAGAGATAAAAGTACATTAGAAAATTTACAAAATACAATATATAAAGTGTGTCAAGGGGATATTGTACCAAAACCTGTAGGCATAACCTATATTCCAGAGATTGAAGAAAATATTAGTTTATTACAAAAAGAATTGATAAAATTTGATAATAGTCAAATACAATTGGAAAATAGAAATGAATCAATAATGGTTAAAAATCAAAGAATATCAGAGAAATTATATAGATGGATATCTATTAAATTAATAGATGGAGAAGAAAAAATATTAAATTCTATACATAAAAATTTAAATATTAATTTTCAAGATGATAAAATACAAAATTGTTTATTTGAGGTAAAAGAAAACTTAAATAATGAAAAAATAAATGCTAATAATTTTAAAGATAAAATAGTAGTGGATATAATGAAAAAGGCAGAAGATGTTTCAAAAGAAGTATGTACTTTTGAAAATGAAGATTATGGTTATAGAGATAGAAAAATAGATAAAATTCTAACTTCAAAAGCATTTGGAATTCCTATAATGATTTTATTTTTGGGGCTTATATTTTGGATAACAATAATAGGAGCGAATTATCCATCAAATTTACTGTTTGATATGTTTAGTTGGATACAAGATAAATTAATTGTTTTTGCAGATTATATCCATTGTCCACAATGGATTTCAGATATGTTAATAAATGGAGTATATCAAACTTTAACATGGATTGTATCGGTAATGCTACCACCAATGGCAATATTTTTTCCACTATTTACAATGTTAGAGGATTTAGGATATTTACCTAGAATTGCTTTTAATATGGATGGATTTTTTAAAAAAGCGTGTTGCAGTGGAAAACAAATGATTACTATGTGCATGGGCTTTGGTTGTAATGCCTGTGGAGTAACAGGGTGTAGAATAATAGATTCACCAAGAGAAAGATTAATTGCTATATTAACAAATAATTTAGTACCATGTAATGGAAGATTTCCATTTTTAATATCAATAGCAACAATATTTATAGCAGGAGCATATAGTGGAGGAAATTCCTTATTAACTTCCATATTATCCACATTAGCAGTTATAATAGTTATAATATTGGGGATATTTTTGACTTTGGTAATTTCAAAAATATTATCAAACACAATATTAAAAGGCTTACCATCTTCAATGGTATTAGAGTTACCACCATATAGGAAACCACAATTTGGAAAGATATTAGTTCGTTCAATATGTGACAGAACATTATTTGTTTTAGGAAGGGCAGTAGTTGTTGCAGCTCCAGCTGGACTTGTAATTTGGTTATTAGCGAATATAGGAATTAATGGACAAAGTTTGCTTTCAATTATCGCAAATTTCTTGAATCCATTTGCAAAATTAATGGGATTAGATGGATATATCTTAACAGCATTTATTCTAGGTATTCCAGCAAATGAAATAGTTTTACCAATAATTTTAATGTGTTATTTAAAAGGAGGAGCTTTAGTAAATATAGAAGATACAGTTTCAATTGGTCAAATTTTAATTCATAATGGATGGAATATGCTAACTGCTATAAATGTAATGTTATTTACAATATTGCATTTTCCATGTGCCACAACATTATTAACAATAAAGAAAGAATCTGGAAGTTGGAAATGGACTGCTCTTGCATTTGCTATACCAACAGTATGTGGAATAGCTCTTTGCATCTGTACTACTTTTGTATATAATGTTTTTAGTTTATTGTTATTATAATTTAGATACAATATAATGGCTGTAATTAATATTACTAATTCATTATATTATAACAATTCTGCTAAATATCTTTCATGCTCATGTTAAGTTATTTCTTCTAATACTTGTATGAACAGAAATGTTTACAAAGACATACAGAGTCAGTGATAAAAAAGAATTTTATGGAAAATAAATACAAATTATACAGTAGAAGAAAAAAGTATTAGATAAATAAAAGCTAATAGTCCTTTCGGCTGTTAGTCTAATAATTTTAAAAAATTTTTCATAAACACTTCCATTTTTAGAAAAAACATGGTATAATGGTTATGTTAACTAAAATAAATGGAGGTTTTATAATGAAAAGAATAAAAGAAATATTAGGATTAATAATGGTAGCATTAATAATACTAACAAATACGACTATATATGCATATACAGGATTTATTGATACAAATGATAATATAATAATCTCAAAGGTTATGCAAAATGGAAGTGGAACAATAGAAGTAACAAGAGATGTTATAGGATATAGGCTATATTACCAATGGGTAGAAATTGATAATAATTTATATAATCAAATAAAACAATTAAAAGATGAGTTACAAATAATTCAATATTTTAATCTATATGAAGCTACAATGGAAGATGAATACTATGATTATTATGTTTCAGCACAAGAATATTATAAAAACTTATATGGAACATATTTAGAAGATTGTTCAGAGCAAAAAGTAAATGAAAATATGTCTATAATAAATAGTTTATTACCAGAATATACAGATGAATGGCAATTAACTACAGATAATACATTCAGTAAAGATTTATCAACATTTTCAGGAGTAAAAGATTATGTGTTATGGGTAAAATTAGAAAAGAAAGATGCTACAAAAATATATGATGCAGAGATATTTGAATTAACTGGAACAAAAGTAGATGAGCCAAATAAAAACGATGAAGATATAATTGATCCAGATGACAATATAATTATTTCTGAAGTTGTAACTAATGGAAAAGGAACAATAGATATAACAAGAGATGTTGCAAATGGTTATACATTATATTATCAATGGATAGAAATTGATAAAGATTTATACAATCAAATAAAGAAATTAAAAGATGAATTACAAATAATTCAATATTTTAATATATATGAAGCAACTGGAGATGAACAAGATTATGAATGCTATTATTCAGCACAGGAATATTATAAAAGTTTATATGGAGAATATTTACAAGATGGCTCACAACAAAAAGTAGACGAAAATATGTCTATAATAAATAGTTTGTTACCAAAATATACAGATAATTGGCAATTAACAACTGATAATACATTTAGTAATGATTTATCAACTTATACAGGAAATAAAGATTATGTTTTATGGGTAAAACTACAAAAGTCAGATGGAAATAATGTATATGATGCAGAAGTATTTGAATTAGCAGGTACTAAACAAGAAGAACAAAAACCAGATGATAATAATCAAGATGAGCAAAAACCAGATGATAATGAACAAGATGAGCAAAAACCAGATGATAACGAACAAGATGAGCAAAAACCAGATGATAACGAACAAGATGAACAAAAACCAGATGATAACGAACAAGATGAGCAAAAACCAGATGATAACGAACAAGATGAGCAAAAACCAGATGATAACGAACAAGATGAGCAAAAACCAGATGATAA
>CANQTJ010000113.1 GCA_947626705.1 uncultured Clostridia bacterium
TACTTCTATCCATAAAAGCTCCTGGATCTCCTTCATCTGCATTACATACTACATATTTTTGTTCTGCATCTACTTTTTTTGTTAATTCCCATTTTTTACCTGTTGGGAAACCTGCTCCTCCACGTCCTCTTAATCCTGAGTCTTTTATTTCTTGTATTACCTCATCTTGTGTCATATTTTTTAATACTTTTTCTAATGCTAAATATCCATCAAATGCTATGTATTCGTCTATATCTTCTGGATTTATTACTCCACAATTTTTTAAAGCAATTCTTTTTTGTTTTTTATAAAAATTAAGTTCATCTAAACTATTTACAATTTTTCCGTCAATATCTTTGCAAAGTAGCCTTTCTACTTTATTCCCTTCTACTATATGTGTTTGTATTATTTCTTCACAATCTTCTGGTTTAACCATAGCATAAAAAGTATCTTCTGGTCTTATAATTACTATCGGTCCTTTAGCACATAGTCCAAAACATCCTGTTTTGATTACTCTCACATTTTCTATATTTTTTTCTTTTATTATTTTTTTAAAATTTTCTAATATTTGTTCTGATTTTGAAGACGTGCACCCTGTACCATGGCATACTAATATATGTTTTTCTCTAGTATCTAATTTTGTGTTAATTCTTATTTCTAATTCTTTCTTCTTATTAGTTCTTATTTTATTTATTTCTTCTAACGTTTTCATATAAAAATTTCACCTCTTTTAAAAAATTATTATTATTTTTGTAATAACTTATCTAAAACTTCATCTAATTCTTTAACTGTTGCTTTTCCATATACTTCACCATTAACTGTGAATACTGGTGCTAATCCACACGCTCCAACGCATCTCGTTTTATCAATAGAAAACATTCCGTCTTCTGTTGTTTGTCCTGGCTCAATTTTTAATCTTTCTTGTAATCTGTCTAATATTTTTTGTGAACCTTTAACAAAACATGCTGTTCCTAAACAAACAGATATAGTATATTTTCCTTTAGGTTCTAATGAGAATCTTGAATAAAAAGTTATTACTCCATATATTTCTGCCATTGAAATTTTTAAATATTCTGATATTTTCTTTTGTGCAATTTCTGGTACATATCCATATTCTTCTTGTACTTCATTTAATATTTGAATTAGATTATCTTTTTCTGGTAAATATATTTCAAATAATTTATTCATAAAATCTTCTATCATCTTAGTATTACAGGTTTCTTTTTTATTTTCTGACATTTGTTTCCTCCTTATATTAATATATATTTTATTAACTATGGAAATTATATCAAATATCATTTTTTTATACAATAATTTTTTTGTTTTTATTTATTCTTTTTTGTCGAATTTAAACTCCAACAGTAGAAAATCCGTTATCAACATGAATTATCTCTCCTGTGATTGCACTTGACATATTACTAAATAAAAATGTAGAACAATCTCCAACCTCTTTAGCAGTAACATTTCTATGTAAAGGTGCTTTTTCTTCTACAATATCTAAAATACTATTAAAATCCTTAATGCCTTTTGCTGAAAGAGTCTTTATAGGCCCTGCTGAAATTGCATTAATACGCATTCCATCTTTTCCTAAATCTCGAGCCAAATATCTAATGCTAGTTTCTAGTGCTGCCTTAGCAACTCCCATTACATTATACCCTTCAATAGATTTTTCTGAGCCATAATATGTTAAAGATACAATACTTGCATTTTCATTTAACATTTTTAATTCTTTAGCTATTCTTGCTACTGCAACTAATGAATAAGCGCTTACATCTCCTGCATGTGCAAATCCATCTCTTGAAGTTTTTATAAAATCATTTCTTAAATCTTCTGTATTTGCGTGTGCTATTGCATGTAAAATACCATCAATTTTTCCGTGTTCTTTTAATATTGTTTCAAAACATTTTTGTATAGATTCATCACTTGAAGCATCACAAGGATATGCTTTTGAGTTTGGTATTTCTTCTATTAGCTTTTGTACTTTATCGGCTCCATCTAATGCATTATATGTAAATATTATTTCTGCTCCATTTTCATGTGCAGATAATGCTGAACCCCAAGCAATACTCCATTTATTTCTTATTCCCATTATCAATATTTTTTTATTTTCTAATAACATTATAATATTCCTCCTATTTTTCTATATTTTTCAAATCTTAATTTAACTAAATCATCTGTATTTAATTTAGATAATGTTTTAATATTTTTTAATAAAATATTACTTAATTTATTACAAATATTTTCAAAGTCTTTTTGTATTCCTTCTTCATTTTCTTTAATTACTTCATCTATAATTCCTAATTTTTTTAATTCTTTTGCTGTAATTTTCATTTTTTCAGCCACTTCTTTTGATTTACTAGAATCTTTATATAAAATACTTGCAAATCCCTCTGGTGATAAAATTGAATATATTGAATTTTCAAGCATTATAATTTTATCTGTTACTCCTATTGCCAATGCTCCTCCACTTGAGCCTTCTCCTATTACTACTGAGATTGTAGGAACTTTTAATTTTGACATTTCAAATAAATTTCTTGCTATTGCTTCTCCTTGCCCTCGTTCTTCTGCTTCCATACCCGGATATGCTCCCGGTGTATCTATAAAAGTTATTATTGGTCTTTTAAATTTTTCTGCTTGTTTCATTAATCTTAATGCTTTTCTATATCCTTCAGGATTTGGCATTCCAAAATTTCTTTGGATATTTTCTTTGGCTGTTTTTCCTTTTTGTTCTCCAATAATAGTTACTGGTATTCCTTCTAACTCTGCAATTCCTGCTATAATAGACTTATCATCTCCGAATGCTCTATCTCCGTGAAATTCTATGAAGTTTGTAAATATTTTATTTATATAGTCTAATGTTTTAGGTCTATCTGCTTTTCTTGCTATTTCTACTCTGTCCCACGCAGTTATTTTTTTCATTTTTCCCTCTCCTTTTTATTAGCTAAAAATATTAGTTATAATTTTCAAATATTGTATTTAAAGAATTTTTTATTAATTTAAAATAAACCATTATCTTGTAATCTATATCGCCCTAAATTAGAGCAAAATAATTGACTTTTATTGGTATTTAAACTATAATATTATTATTAATTTTTTGCTTTTATGAAATCTTATGATAAGGAGGTATGGCACTATGTTTGATGTAAGTAAAGATTTCTATACTGAAAAAGCATATAAATTGCTAAATCAGTATGAAGAAAAACAATATTATTCTAGAGCTAAATTTTTATATGCTTTAATTAATAGTCAATTGTGTTTTTCTAGTGGCAAAAGTATTTTAGATTGTAAATTAATATTAAATGGTTGTTATCGGAAAAGAATTATAGAACTGGTACTTGATGATTTGAACTATTCTTTAATTGAGTATTCAGTTTTAAAAAATTTTTCTTGTCTTGGTAAACCTAAAAAAAATAGTTATTTCACAATTATAAAATTTACTTATGACAGAGGGTAATATCCCCTCTGTTTTTATTTTTAATTATGTATATGTAATCTTAAAATTTTATATAAAGTATCTTTCATATCTTTTCTTTCTACAATTTTATCAATAAATCCGTGTTCTAGTAAAAACTCAGAACTTTGAAATCCATCTGGTAACTTTTGCTTTATAGTCTGCTCTATAACTCTAGGTCCAGCAAATCCAATTAAAGCTCCTGGTTCAGCTAAAATTATATCTCCTAAACTTGCAAAACTTGCTGTTACTCCTCCTGTAGTTGGGTCTGTTAAAACTGAAATATATAATAATCCTTTTTCATCTAATTTTGCAATTGATGCTGATGTTTTTGCCATTTGCATTAATGATATTATTCCTTCTTGCATTCTTGCTCCACCTGATACACAAAATATTATTACAGGTAGTTTTTCATATATTGCTCTTTCTACTAATCTACTAATTTTTTCTCCTACAACACTTCCCATACTTCCCATAAAAAAGTTACTATCCATAACACCTATTGCTACTTTTTCTCCATTAATTTTACCAATACCAGTTTTTATTGCTTCTTCAATGTTTGTTTTTTCTTGTAATAATTTTATTTTATCTTTATATCCTTCAAAATTTAAAATATCACTTGTTTGCATATTTGCATCTAATTCTTCAAAAGTTCCTTCATCAATTATTTGCTTAATTCTCCTTCTAGCTGATATTCTAAAATGTTTACCACAATTAGGACATACACTATAATTATTTTTTACGTCTTCTTTATATAAAATTTCTTTACAATTACTACATTTTAGCCATTTTCCAACTAGCATATCTGATGCTTTTACATTTTTTTCATTAATATCATCTACTTGATTAATTTTCTTTATTTTATCAATAACCATAAGTATTCCTCGCTTTTAAAATAAAATTCTATTTAAAAATTAAATTCTTTACTTATAAATGATGTATCATAATTATTATTTATAAAGTTTTCATTTTCTAATATTTTATATAAAAAGTCAATATTTGTATCAATTCCATCAATTACAAACTCGCCTAAAGCACTTTTCATTTTTGCAATAGAGTCTTTCCTGTCTTTTCCGTGAACTATAACTTTAGCAACCATTGAATCATAATTGGGAGGTATCTTGTAGCCTTGATATATTGCTGTATCTACTCTTATGCCATTTCCTCCAGGAATATGTAGCTCTTTTATTTCTCCCGGACATGGCATAAAATTTTTATTTGGATTTTCTGCATTTATTCTCGCTTCTAAACTATGTCCTGTAAATCTTATATCATCTTGTTTATATCCCAATTTAATTCCTGATGATATTTTTAATTGTTCTTTTATAATATCTATATTTGTTATTACTTCTGTTATTGGATGTTCGACT
>CANQTJ010000114.1 GCA_947626705.1 uncultured Clostridia bacterium
ATGCTTTATATTATAGGAAATTCGGAGAACTTTCCTATAATATAAAAAACAGAACTTAAATTTTCTTAGCGATAGAGAAACGTTAGAAAATTTTGGTTCCATTTTATTTTAATATAAACTGTGCCTATTTTTTTAATTCGTCTATTATAATTTTATAATCTTTTGCAATCAATATTGCAGTACCAGAAACTAATATATTAGCACCTGCCTTTTTTACAGTTTCTGCTGTATTTAAATTTATACCTCCATCTGCTTCTATATCTATTTCAATATTGTTTTCGTCGATATTTTTTTAATTTAGAAATTTTATCAATCATATCAGTTAAAAGAGTTTGTCCTCCTTTACCTGGTTCAACTGTCATAATCAAACATGTATGTATATATGGCAAAAATTCATAAATTTCTTCTACATTTGTTTCTGGTTTTACACTTATACCAACTTTACAATGATTATCTTTTATTTTTTTTATATACTGCATTACTTCTTCTTTATTTTTACATGCCTCATAATGAAATGTTATTATATTAGGCTCAACTGGCAAAAAATCTTCAATTGCTTCATTTATATTCTCAACCATCAAATGTACATCTAATGGCAAATTTGATATTCTTTTTATATATGATGCGTATTCTAACATTTTATTATATGTATTTTTTTCAACAAATTTTCCATCCATCACATCTATATGAAAATAATCTGTTTTTGCATTTTCTAATCCTAAAAAAGTTTTTGTTTCTTCTCCTTTTTTTACTGAAAGTATTGATGTTGAAATCTCAATCATTTTATTTTCCTCCTTGTTATATATAAAGCTTTATTTTTTCTTTACATTATTTCCTATTTTTATATTTTTTAATTCATCATATATTTTGCAAAATCTGTCATATCTGTCCTTATTAATATTTCCTTGTATAACTGCTTGTTTTATACCACAATTTTCTTCTTTTATATGTGTGCATCCAACAAATTGACATTTTTTCTTTGCATCAAAAAATTCTTTATAATATTTATCTATATCTTTATAACTTATTTCTGATATATCAAATGTTGAAAATCCCGGTGTATCTGCTATATATGTATTTTCATCTATTTGATATAATTTAGTTGAAGTAGTAGTATTCTTTCCTTTTTTATTTTTTGCACTAATATCTCCTTCCTGTGTTATATTTCCCTTAAATATTGCATTTATTAAAGTTGATTTGCCCACTCCTGAATTCCCTGAAAAGGCATTTATATTTCCTTTTAAAACTTCTTTTAATTCCTGAACTCCAATATTTTCTTTTGCTACTGTTTTTATAACTTTATATCCTATTTTTTTATAAATATCTTCTATATTTTGAAATTCTTTTTTTTCATCTAAATCAGTTTTATTTAATACTATTACCGGTGTTATTCCTGAATACTCTGCAAATGCTATTTGTTTATCTAATAATAATAAATCTGGCTTTGGATTTTTGCTTGATACTACTAATATTATTTGAGTTATATTACTCATTTTAGGTCTTTTTATATATGTTGCTCTTGGTAAAACTTCCTCAATTATAGCTTTATTATTATTTTCATCTATTACTTGTATATATACATTATCTCCAACAATTGGTATAATTTCGTCTTTTTTTAGCTTACCTCTTGCACTCGCTTCATATATTTTATTTTCTATTTTAATTTTATATAAATTTGATATATTCTCAATTATTATTCCTTGCATTATACCTCCAATTATTTTTTATTAATATTTTAAACTAATTAATATAGCAATGTGTTACGAAAAAAGTCCGGAAATAAAATTTTTCTATTTCCAGACTTTGCTGAAACTTTGTTTCAAAACCTTTATTCTGCTGTATATGAATTTACGTTACTATATACTAATTGATATCCTCCATCATTTTTTAAGACTCCATCAATATATACTTTTACTGTAGTAGTTCCTGTACCTTTTGCATTTCCAACAGAAATTGATGTTTCTGATGCTTTTACTGTTTGTGAATATATCGTATCTTCTCCAACTACTACTTTTAATTGTACACTTTTTACTTGTTGAATTTCTTCTCCATTTTCATCTTTTATAGTTTCTGTTATATTACCATCTAATAAAGATTTTACATTAACAGTTATTGGCACAGTTTTTACTTCTGCTAATTTATTTACTGTTAATGTTACTGTTGTCCCCTCGTCTATAACTTTTCCTACTTCTATACTTTGTTTTAAAACCACTCCATTGTCTTTAGAATTGTCTTCACTATAACCAACATTTACTACTAAATTTAATGCTGACAACGCATTTTTTGCATCGTTTTCTGATTTTCCAGTAACATCTATCATTGTTACTTGCTTTATACCTGTACCAGTACTTATATGTATTTTTACAGTATCTCCTGCATTAACTTCTGTATTTGGGTCTGTTTCTTGACTTATTACAAATCCCTCTTTTACAGTTTTACTTGTTTCTTCTATAATTTCAGATTTTAATTTTGCTTCTTCACTTAATTGTATTGCTTCTTCTCTTTCTTTTCCTTTTACGTTAGGTACAGTAGTCTTTTCCGTTCCCTTACTAACTTTTACTTTTACTGTACTTCCTTCTTTTACTTTATTATAATTTTCTATATATGATGGGTCTTGACTAATTATAAGTCCTTGTTCAACATCAGCATTATATTCTTCTGCTTCTACCTCAAATTTTAGGTTTAATTCTTTAATTTTTTGTTCAGCTTCTTCCTTTGTAAGCCCAACTAAGTTTGGCAACTCTACCTCTTTAGGATTTGTAATATTTAATATTAACATTGTTCCTCCAAATGCAATAAAAAACAATATTATTAATCCTAAAAACGCACTAAAAGCTTTATGACGTTTAATAAAAGCTACAAATTTATTTTCTTTTTTGTGTTGTCTATTTGTATTAGCTTTTTGATATATATCAGTAGATATTTTTTGAGTTCGCGCAGTTGCATCATATTCTATTTCTTCAACAAAATCTCCAGATGGATTAGTAAGCGCTGTTCTTAAATCCTGTAACAGCTCTGTACTTGTTTGATATCTAAGCATAGGGTCTTTTTTTAATGATTTCATTATTATTTTATTTAATGATTCAGGTAAATTACTATTTTCTTCTATTGGTTCAATTGGATCTTCTTGCATATGTTTTAATGCAACAGATACAGGTGTATCTGCATCAAATGGCACTTTTCCAGTTACCATTTCATATAATACAACTCCTAAAGAATATAAATCAGACTTAGCATCTGTATATCCACCTCTTGCATGTTCTGGTGAAAAATAGTGTACAGAACCAATTGTTGTTCCAAATGCTGTAATAGTTGAGTTTGATACTGCTTTTGCTATTCCGAAATCTGTTACTTTAGCTATTCCATCTTCTGTTATTATAATATTATGAGGTTTAATATCTCTATGAACTATATTATTTTTATGTGCCATTTCTAAAGCTGACGCTATTTGAATAGCTATATTTACTGACCATTTCCAAGGAAGTGGTCCCTTTTCTTCCATTATTATTTCTTTTAGAGTTTTTCCTTGTATTAACTCCATAACTATATAATATATTCCATTATCTATTCCAACATCAAATATTGAAACAATATTGGGGTGTACTAATCTCGCTGCTGACTGTGCTTCTGTTTCAAATCTTTTTATAAATTCTTCATCTGTTGTAAATTCATCTCTTAAAACCTTTACAGCTACATATCTTTTTAAAACTAAATCTGTCGCTTTATATACTGTGGCCATTCCCCCATTTCCAACTTTTTGAATAATCTCATACCTATTTCCTAAAATCCTACCTTCTAAATTCATATTTCATCTCTCCTAAAATAAGTTTTTATGTGGACTGTTATATATTTTTTATAACAATAACTGTTATGTTATCATATCCCCCTCTTATATTTGCAAGCTCTACTAAATCCTTTGGTGCTTGTTCTATGTTTTTACTTGCTTTTTCATATATTATCTCTTGTTCTACTAAATTTGTTAATCCATCTGAACATATAATTAATATATCATCTTTCAAAAAACCTTTTACCATAACATCAGGCTCTACAAAAGCATTGCATCCTAAAGCTTTCATTAACATATTTTTTTGTGGATGATGATCTGCCTGTTCTTTTGTTATTGTTCCTTCTTTTACTAATTTTTGTACATAACTATGGTCTTGTGTAATCTTTCTTATAAATTCTTTCCTTATTCTATAAATTCTACTATCTCCTATATGTCCTATATATACCTTATTATTATATATTAAGCATATCTCCAAAGTAGTACCCATTCCTTGTAATTCTGGATTCTCTTTTGACTTTTCATATACTACCATATTTGCATATTCCATACTACTTCCTAATAATTGAATTATGCTATCTTTATCTTTTTCTATTTCTTTAAAATTATTTTCTATGTAATTTTTTGCTGTTTCAACTGCTAATTTACTTGCTATTTCTCCACCATTATATCCTCCCATTCCGTCTGCTAATATATATAATTGGATTTCGTCTAATGATGTTGATATATAATAATAATCTTGATTCATTTCTCTGACTTTCCCTTTGTCAGATTTAGCATAAGCTTTTATCATTTTTTCACCTCTGTTCTCTTGTGTTAGCTTATTTATTTTCCTCATTTTATTTTATATCATAACTGTAGTTTTTTTTCAATATTTTTGGAAATAAATATGGAAAATTTGTTACTATTTACTATTTAATAATTTTTAAATAATGTTACTAAAATCCCTCTAAATATAAGATTTTATCATTCTTATATTT
>CANQTJ010000115.1 GCA_947626705.1 uncultured Clostridia bacterium
ATAGGTAAAACCTTAATTAAAAACCTAAATATATTATACAAGGGAGATTATAAAAATGAAGGACCAAATAATAAAATTTTTAGCATATCAAGGAAAAATATCTGTAGTATGTGCAAATACGACAGAGCTTGTTGAAAAAGCAAGAGAAACACATGATTTAAGTCCGGTTGCTACTGCTACATTTGGAAGATTGTTAACAATTTCAGCTATTATGGGAAATGAAATGAAAAGTGAGAAAAATAAATTAACAATACAAATGAAGGGTAATGGTCCAATAGGAACAATGGTTGTTACGGCTAATAATTTTCCGAAAGTTAAAGGGTATGTATCAAATCCAACGATTGATTTACCATTAAATGATATGGGAAAATTAGATGTAGGAACTGCTGTTGGAAATGCTGGTTTTATAAATGTTGTAAAAGATATAGGTTTAAAGGAACCATATATAGGAATTTCTCCAATAATATCAGGAGAAATAGCAGAGGATTTTGCTGAATATTATGCAAAATCTGAGCAAAAAAATACAGCAGTAGCTTTAGGAGTTCTAGTAAATAAAGATGGAGTTAAAACAGCAGGTGGATATATAATAACGCCGATGCCTGACGCAACAGATGAAGAAATATCAAAAATAGAACAATCTATTTTTAAAGCTGGTGCAATTTCTAAAATGTTAGATGAGAAATTAAGTTTAATAGACATAGCTAAAAAAGTTACAGGAGATCAACAAATTCAAGTTATTGAAGAAAATATAACGCCGATATATGAATGTGATTGTTCGAAAGAATATATGGCAGATGGATTATCAACATTAAATGATAATGTTTTAAAAGAAATGATAGAAGAAGATGGAAAAGCTGAAATAATATGTCATTTTTGTAATAAAAAATACAATTTTACAAAGCAAGAATTAGAAAAAATATTAGAACAAAAAAATTAAAGTATATACTTGCTTTTGAGTATAAAATGTTATATATTATAAAAGTAAATTAACAGAAACTATTTAAGTGAGTTTATAATATGAACAAATTTATTTAACATATTATATTTAATGATTTTAATAATTAAAATTTATATATTATAATTTTGTTTGTTAGAAAGGATGATAAAAAATGAATGAAGAAGTTTTAATATTTGGACATAAAAATCCAGACACAGATTCAATATGCTCAAGCATGGTATGCGAAATGATAGATAAAGATAATGGAAAAAATTTTTCAAAAGCGGTAAGACTAGGAAATATAAATAAAGAAACACAATATGTTTTAGATTATTTAGGATTAGATGCACCAGAATTAATAGAAAAAGTAGAAGAAGGACAAATAGTATTCTTAGTAGACCATAATGAATTTAATCAAAGTGTTGATGGAATAGAAAAAGCAAAAATAGTATCAGTAATAGATCATCATAGAATTGCTAATTTCGAAACTTCAGAACCACTATGCTATAATGCAAAACCTTATGGATGTACTTCTACAATAATATTTGAAGAATTAAAACAATTAGGTTGTGAAATAAATAGAACAGAAGCAATATTAATGGCAAGTGCAATAATATCTGATACATTATTATTAAAATCACCAACAACAACTGAATATGATAAAAAAGCATTGGCAGAGTTAGCTAAAATAGCTAATATAGATGTAAATCAATATGGATTAGAAATGTTAAAAGCTGGAACTGATTTAGATGATTTTTCAGAAGAACAATTAATTAATTTAGATGCTAAAAATTTAGATAAAAATGGCGAGAAATTTGTAATAGCACAAGTAAATACAGTAAGTATAGAAGATGTATTAAAAAGACAACAACAATTAGAAAGCGCTATAAATAAAAAGATAGAAAATGAAGGCTTATGTTTATTTGTTTTTGCAATAACAGATATATTAAATAGTAATACAGAAATAATAGCATTAGGTTCAAGAACAGATGCTGTTGAAAATGCATTTAATAAAAAATTAGAAAATAATAGAGCATTTTTAGAGGGAGTTGTTTCAAGAAAGAAGCAATTATTACCATTAATTGATAAAAACTTCTAAAAAAACGAGAAAAAATTAAATAAAATTACAAAAGAAGAATAGATGGAAAATCCGTCTATTTTCCGTCTGTTTTTAATTGCTTGACAAATTTATGAATTAATTATATACTTTGAACAAAATTAAGAATTATTAATATTATTAATACAAGGAGATAAAAGTTGAAAAATAATTATTATTTTGACTATGTCAAGTTTTAATTTTTTTCGACCATATTTATACCTTAGGAAGGAATGAAATAAAAAATGAAAATAAAGATAAATATAAAAAGCATAATATTTATGATGATTATTTCTATTGTCAGTTTGCTTTTTATAAATATAAGTTTTGCAGCTAATACGGGAAGGATTACAACAGAAACTGCAAGACTTAGACAAGAACCTAAGACAGATGCGAAAGTTTTAGAACTTGCATCATTAGGGGAAGAAGTTGAAATACTTGAAGAAATAGATGATTGGTATAAAGTAAAATATAAAAATATAACAGGATATATAAGAAATGACTTAATTGAAGTAAAAGATAAAATACAAAGTGAAAGTCAACAAAATACAAATAATGAAACTCAAAATACAGAAAATAATGAAAATACAAATAATGAGTTACAACAGGTAGAAAACACTGAAAGTACAAATAATCAAATACAAAATGAAGTAACACAAAATCAAGAAGTATCAAATGCAGAAGTTTCAGAAGAAAATACTACATCAGAAAATCAAATTATAGAAAAAGGGAAATATAAAATATCAGAAAATCTAAAGTTAAAAATTATACCATTAATAAGTTCAATAGAGCTATATGATGTAAGTGCAGAAACAGAAGTAGAGGTAGTAGAAATTCTAAATGATTGGGTAAAAGTAAAAACATCAGATAGTAAACAAGGTTGGGTAAGAAAAGAAAAATTATCACAAATACAACAAGATACAGTTTCAACAGAAGATTCTCAAAATGATGTACCTGAGTCAACTGAACAAACACCTGAGCAAACAAATACTACTACAGAAACATCTAATCAAACTAAAACAATGTATATTAATTCTCAAGTTGTAAACTTAAGGCAAAAAGCAGATAAAACATCAGAAGTAGTAAAAAAATTAGAAGTAAATACTCAAGTTACAGTATTATCAAATGAAAATGGATGGTATTATGTTGAAGTAAATGGAACAAAAGGATATATTGCTGAAAATTTGCTATCAAATACAAAACAAGAAACATCAAGAAGTGCAACTACTACGAGAACTTCAACAGCACAAAATGAAACAAAAGCACAAACAGATACATCTGAAACAAAACAAACAACATCAGTAACAGAAGAAAATAAAAGTACGACAATTAACACATCATCTAATACAGGAAGTTCAGTCGTAGAATATGCTAAACAATTTTTAGGTTGTAAATATGTATATGGAGGAACAACAACAAATGGATTTGATTGTTCAGGTTTTACACAATATGTATATAAGCATTTTGGAATAACATTAAATAGAACTGCTTCAGCACAATATAGTAATGGTACATCTGTAACAAATTTACAATCAGGCGACTTAGTTATGTTTGGAAAGTCAGGAATAAATCATGTAGGAATTTATATTGGGGGAAATACTTTCATACATGCTGCAAATAAGAGTAGAGGAGTAACGATAGATACACTTGGTAGTGGATATTATAAAACAAATTATGTAGGTGCAAGAAGAATTTTTTAAGTTTTATAAAATAAAAGAAATATGAGGAGGAAAACTTGAAAAGACCAATTCTGATTGCAGTTATAGGATATATAATAGGTATAATAGTGGGACTATACATACAAAAAAGTATAGTCTTGCTTTATTTTTTTATAACTGCAATATATTTAATATATAAATATTTAAATAAAAAGCAAATAAAAAAGCTGAAAATATTTTCTATAAAAAGATATTTTAGATATATAAAAATATATATAAATTTAAAAGTGTTGATTTTGTTGGTAATTAGCTCTATACTATCAAATACTATAATAATATTAAAAAATAAGGATTATCAGAAAATCTATGAGAATTTATCAATACAAGAGAATATTGAGCTTACAGGAAAAATTGTTAGTGATAAAGAAGAACGTCAGTATAATAATAAATATAAAATACTTGTTAAATATAATAATAAAAAATTAAAATTTTATATAGCAACTAAAAAACAAATTGATTTGCAATATGGAGATACAGTAAAACTTTCTGGAATATATATAAAACCAGAAATACAAAGAAACTATAAAGGATTTAATTATCAACAATATCTTAAACAATTAAAAATCTATGGTACCATAAAATGTGAGAAAATAGATATTTTAAGCAAAAATCAAGGGAATAATGTTTTTTTGCTATCAAATAAAATTTCAAATATAATTAAATCAAATGTTAGAGGAGTTTTAAATGATGAATACGCTTCAATTTTGTTAGGTTTAGTATTAGGAGATAAAACATATATAGATCAAAGTATTCAGGAAAATTTTAAAAATGCAAATATGGCACATATTTTAGCAGTTTCTGGAATGCATGTAACATATATGATATTGGGAATTACTATTATTTTAAAAAACATTATTGGAAAAAAATTAACTAATATAGTTTCAATAATAATTTTATTATTATAT
>CANQTJ010000116.1 GCA_947626705.1 uncultured Clostridia bacterium
GTAGTTCCCCACGACCACAAACTTCGAAACTATCTGCTTTGTCTGTTTCTTTTACTCTTAATGATACGTTTCTTTCTAATTCTTTAAATAATCTATCTCTTATATGTCTTGATGTGATAAATTGTCCTTCTTTTCCAGCAAATGGTCCATTATTTACACTAAAAGTCATTGATACTGTTGGCTCATCTATATCAACAAATGGTATTTTTTCTGGATTATTAAAATCACATATTGTATCTCCTATGTTTATGTCTGCAAGACCAGCAAGTTCTATTATATCTCCTGCTTTTCCTTCTTCAACTTCAACCTTATTTAACCCAACATGTGTATAAACTTTTGCAACTCTTCCTTGCGTTATTTTATCTTCTTTTCCACAAATTGCTACTGGCATTCCTACTTTTATTATTCCTCTTTCAACTCTACCTACTGCAATTCTTCCAACATAATCATCATAATCTATATTTGAAACAAGCATTTGTGCTGGTCCTTCTTCATCACAATTTGGAGCACTTATCGTATTAATTATTGTTTCAAATAAACATGATAAGTCAGTTGTTTCATCTGCTAAATCCATTTTTGCTATACCATTTTTTGCAGAGGCATAAACTACTGGAAAATCTAATTGTTCGTCAGTTGCATCTAATTCTATAAATAGTTCTATTACTTGATCTACTACTTTTTCTGGATTTGCTCCTGGTCTATCTATTTTATTTATTACAACTATTGGCTTTAAACCTAAAGCTAAAGATTTCTTTAAAACTTCTCTTGTTTGTGGCATTGCTCCTTCAAAGGCATCTACTAATAGTAAAACACCATCAACTGTTTTTAATACTCTTTCTACTTCTCCTCCAAAATCAGCATGTCCCGGTGTATCTACTATATTTATTTTTATATCTCCATGCATTACTGATGTATTTTTTGAAAGTATTGTAATTCCTCTTTCTTTTTCTTGGTCATTTGAGTCCATTACTCTTTCTGCTACTTGCTCATTTTCTCTAAATACATGGCTTTGCTTTAATAATGCATCTACTAATGTTGTTTTTCCATGATCAACGTGTGCTATTATTGCTATATTTCTTATTTTTTGGTTGTTCATTTTTTATTACCCCTTTTATATTTTTTTCTAACTTTAAAATTATACAACTAAAACAGATATTTGTCAATTAGTTTATTTTTTTCTGAAAATATGACTGTAACTAACTTGACTCTAACTACATTTTCACTTATAATTATTAATATGAAAAGGAGTAATCCAATGAAACGAATGGGAAATTTATACCAAAATATATGTAAATTTGAAAATATTTTTTCTAGTTATAAAGAAGTATGTAAAAATACAAAAAATAAAAGAAGAGTCGCGAATTTGAAAGATTATAAATCAATATACATATCTAGAATTCATGAAATTTTAGAAAATAAAAGCTATGTTGTAGGTCCTTATAATAAATTTATAATTTATGAACCTAAAAAAAGGGAAATTGTGAGTCAAAATGTTCAAGATAAAATTGTTAATCATTTAGTTGCAAGATACATTTTATATCCTGCAATCCTTCCTTGTTTATTAGATGTAAATGTAGCAAGTAGAAAAGATATGGGAACAAGTAAAGGTCTTGATTTAGCTTTAAAATTTCATTGTAAATGTAAAATTAATTATGATACATACTATGTTTTAAAATGTGATATAAGTAAATTTTTTTCTAGTATAGACCATGATATTTTAAAGGCAAAATTATTAAAAAGAATTAAAGATAAAGATGCTTTAAAAATAGTTTTTGATATAATAGATAGTAATACAAAAGGTTTATATATTGGTTCTATGACAAGTCAAATTTTAGCAATTTTTTATTTAAATGATATGGATCATTTTATAAAAGAACAATTAAAAATAAAGTATTATGTACGATATCAAGATGACTTTTTACTTTTTCATCCATCTAAAGATTACTTAAAATTTTGTTTATTAGAAATAGAAAAATTTGTTAATAAAGAAAAGTTAACTTTAAATCTAAAAACTAGAATTTATAAAAATACTAATAACTTTTTATTTTTAGGCAGAAATACAAAAGGAGAATACGTACGTTATAGAAATATTAAAAGAAAAATTAAAAGTAAATTTAATCAATATAAAAATAATACTCTACCATTAGGTAACTTTATTTGTAGCCTTAGATGTTATCAAAATCTGTCTAACAGAAATAATTTATTAAAAAAGACATAAAAAGTAGTACAAAACTGTACTACTTAAAACGGTACTAAATTAAACTCCCTTTCGAACTTTATAAGCCTACTAACAAATTTAATTATCCATTTTATATTTTATACTTAGAATTTCTAAGTAATGGATATGGTTTGTTTCTATCTAAAACTTCTCTTATTCTATCGTAATAAGAATAACCACAGTTTTTTAGAAGCTAGCGGGCGGAAACCATTGTTGTTGTTGTTGTTATAGTTGTTGTTGTTCACGTTGCCGTTGTAGTTCACGTTCATCACGTTGTTAGAGTTGTTTGCAGATGGACTAGCAAGCCACAACAAGCCACTTAAAACAAAGCAACATAAAACTAAAAGGGCGATAACAACAGAGGGTTGCACACATTCAACCATAACCTATTTTTTATTTAATGAATTAATCCATCCAGATATATATTTTGTTATATCGTCCATCTTATTTCCAAATTTGTAATATTTCTTTTCATTTATAATCTGTTTGTCATAACTTAAGTTTAATAGAAAGTCTATTATTTTTACTTTAGCAATAGCTTTATGCAATAAAACTTTCTTTAACTCTATATCTTGTGTACTATTTGCTTCATAAACAATTTCTAGCAAGTCATAAGAGTTCATTCTTATTCTATTTTTTAATTCTATATCCTTTTTTGGAAAATTGTCCATTTGTTTATCTATTATAATCAATAATTCTCTTATAAATTGTATTACTTTAAATTTTTCTGTTTTCATATATTATTTCTTCTATTTTTCTTATTATTTTTATTGTATTTTCATCTTCGCTTTCTTTTAATAAAGTTTCTTCTATTTTTTTCATTCTGTTTTTTATCTTTATGTATTTTTTAGATTTTTCTAGGACTTCATTATATCTATTTAAATTTTTATTATCATTTTTTTCGTCTACTTCATAATTATTTCTTGTATCTATCATAATGTAGTTTATTTTGTTCTGTTCTAATCTTGCACATATTTTTGGAATAGCTCTTTTAGGGAATCCACATGTTGGTATTGTTTCTTTTGTTTCTTTCAAATTATAACCAAATATATACGATATTATATATGCGTCTTTTCCAAATGTCTGCACAAATGCTCCAACCTTGTAACATACTATATCATTCGGGTGAACCTTTTTTATATCTCCTGCCATACTTACAACTCCCATTTTTTTCTGCCTTTCTGAGCTAACAGACGCGAGGCCTGTTAGCTCCTATCTATCTTCTTATTTTTTACTGTTGTTCTACTATTGTATAATTTCCATCTTCACTTTTTTCCAAGTGGATATCAGATTTTAGACAAACTAGCGGGCGGAAACCAAGGCGGTCGTTGTCATAGCTGGCGCCGCTCACGTCGCCGTTGGAGTACACGTCCATCACGCTGCTAGAGCCGTAGGCAGATGGACTAGCAAGCCACATTGCGTATGCGTTTGTTGTTTCACTTATTACATAAGGCTTTTCTGTTTTTAACATACTACTTATTCCATAACTCCAACTATCACTTGCTTGTTTCTTTATCTGGTAACCAGTATTACTTGTTGCTCCTGCTACATACGATGTTTGATGTGTTGCATTATATGCTTTAAATAATAGTTCTACTGTTGGTCCTCCTATTGCATATTCTGCTACGCCTGTCTTTGCAAATTTATTCCATATTCCCGTGTCTAACATATATGCTACTGCTTTCATATTATTATTTGTACTTGTATAGCTATGACCATTATTAAAATAATCATTGTTTAATGCTTTGATTTTGGAGTCTGTTATATCTGCTGAACCGGTTATATTGTGTTATTACATTACTGAAATATGCTGCTCGTGGATAACTTCCAGCATTTGGGGGCTGTCCATTTTTTGCTGGCAATAGACTTCTTTCTATATAATCATCTGCTATTAAATATATATTGTTTTCATCTGCATAAAATATATCCCATTTTACATTAGGTGCTTCTTCTACTGTATAATTTGTTACTTGTTTTCCATATACTTCATTTTTATTTTCTTCATTTGCTAATTCACCTGCTGACTGCCCTTGTGATGGTTGATCTCCTTGCAATCCTTCATCTCCATCATCTCCGCCATCTCCACTTCCTACTGTACTTTTTCCTAAACGGTTTAGTTGGGCTTCATAATTTGCCAATATTTGATTTTCTAAGTCTTCTGCTTCTTTATATTTCTGTTTTGCCTCCTCTGCCTTTGCAAATATTCCTGTCCCTGTTAACTGTGCTATTGATATTCCTGCCAATATCAATAAAATAATCACTGTTATTACCAACGCGATTAATGTAATACCTCTGTTTTTTCTTAGGTTTTT
>CANQTJ010000117.1 GCA_947626705.1 uncultured Clostridia bacterium
ATCATTCCCATAAGCATTGTTGTTTTACCACAACCTTGCTCACCAGTAATTGATATAATTCTTGCTCCTTTTACTAAGTATTTTAGTAACTCTATTGATTCATTGCACCCTGGTTCACCTTTAAACCATTGTTCTAGTGTTGAACGTTTTACGTCGAACTTTCTTACGAAAAATGCCCATGTTTCTGAGAAACTTGGTCTTACAACAACTACACGTGAACCATCTTTCATTTCATTAATTTTATAACCATTTGTATCTGACAATTGTCCCGGGTTGTTGTATTTATAAATATTTTGACATACTCTTTTTAGTTCTGCTTCTGTTCCAAAACTTAAAAATGCTAAACGTATTGATTTACCTTGGAAAAATATCCAAATACTATCACATGCTCTTGGTACTTTATGTTCTGAAACTTGGGCTAAGTAATCTGAATCTGATGTTTGAGCTACTTGACTTAAAAAGCTTTCTGGTAAACCAGATACACCACCAGATACACCATCTATATTCATATCTCTTACTTCATCTATACTGCTGTATCCTTTATAATATTGATATATTCTTTGTACTACTACTGATAGCTTGTCCACAAAATTTAATTGTAGGTTTTCTTTTTCAAAAATATCTTCAATCTCTTGCGTAGTTATAACATAAGATGGCTTAGTTTCTCCTTCAATATATTTTAATACTGCTAAATCATATTTTTTGATTATTTCTGTTAAAGCTTCATATCCAAAATCTTTTTTATACATATAAATAAGTATATCAAATTTGTCTTGTGGTGTTAATAATGAAGGAACATCAAATGGTATTGCTTTTGAAACATTGGTTTCATTTACTCCATATTCTTTTGAAAGCAAATCAAATATCAATTCTTTTACATATTTTTTGTCATTAACATCTCCATACGTACAACCTTTTAAAGCTTTCTTTAACTCATATTTTTTATTTTTTCTTCTCTTTTGTTATTTCGTCTAGTCTTCTTTTAACAAATTCTTGCATTTTTTCTAATGTGTATGTTTTATCGTCTATGTTGAGTTTTTCTTCTGTTGGTGCTTCTTTTTTCTTTTTTATAAAGTAATATATTGATACAACCATTATAACAGAAACAACTAAAGTTAATAATATGTTAGTTATTGTCATTTGATTTTCTCCTTTCGTTCACTCATCGTCATCCAAAAATTTTTTCAAAATTTTTTAAATCCTTGCTTGTATTTCTTGCAGTCTATATATAATATTTTCTGTTGCTCTTTTTATTTCTTCTATAAAAATCATATTTCTATCTTCTGAATCTGATAATTTTTTAAATTTCAAAAATAAATCTGGTACTCCTGCTTCGTTTGTTGCTTCAAAATAAAGTGTGTTATATGGTATTGTTAGTACGTTGTTTTTTTCTTCTAAATATCTTGAAACATTTTTTGAATTATATTTTGAATATTTATCATATCTTCCTATTAATATAAGTGTTTTTGATGATTTTAATAAGTCACTTTTTTCTTTGTTTTCTTTTAATTTTTTTATGCTTCTATAGTTTTGACTTGTGTTTACAACTACTAATTCTGACCTTTCTATAATTTTTTGTCTTATTTCCTCGCTTAAATTATTGTCTAAATCAACAAATACTTTATCATAATACATACTTGCAACATTTATTATATCAACATATTCTTCTGCTATTTCTTTTTCTTCTTCATCTTCATTTTCTTTTTTTTCTTTTTTCATTGCTCCTAAAAGTATTTCTAATCTATCTTTAAATACAACTTTTGTGTAATTGGTTATAATTTGAGGTGTTAATTTGTTACTCCTTGCTATTTTTGCAATTCCTTCTATTCCACTTTCTGTTTCTAATGTTGCTTTGTTTTCTCCAAATATCCCTAATCTCATTTTTTTTACTTGTTTTTCTTCAAAAAAACATGAGTTGATTTTATCTTCTTTATTAGTGGTAGATATTATTAATATCTTATTATTGTAGTCAATAGCCATGTGTGTTGCAATTGCAACTAAAGACATCGTTTTGCCTGTTTCTTCTTCTATGTTATTAACAAATGTAATTACTGACATTCTTATACTCCTCTTTCTATTATTTTTATAGCTTTTCTTACTTTTGAGTCATTATCATGATTTAGTATCTGTTGTGTTATGTAGCTTAAATTGTCTTTATATTGTATGCTTAATTTTTTGAATTTTATTTTTTGAACTCTTTGATTTTCAGATATAACACTTAAATCTCCATTTTCTATCGGGAAATATATTTTTTCATTATCCCAAACTATTTTATATCCGACTGCAAGGAAGTTTAAATAGTCATCTTCTTCTTTTAATACTTCTTTTGCAAATAATATTTTCGTTAAGTTTATTGGTACTTCTATTCTGCTTAAAATTTCGATTCCTTTTCTTAGTGAATATATGTCAAATGATGTTACAAAATAGTTCTTATCTGCCATATCAAGATTAAAGCCTTGTATTTTATTTGGCACATCAGTATCTACTAATGCTATGTCATAAGGCAAATCTGTTGTTATTCCCATATAGTGTTTTATATCATCTATGCTGTCAAATCCAACTGCTACGTCTATATCTTCAAAAGAAGTTATATATGATATAGTTGGATTTATTGACGGTACTACATATTTAGCCTTTTGATTTATTGTTGAGTCTACAACTAATACCTTATATTTCATTACTGTTAATATTTTTGCTATATTTAATAACATATCAGTCTTGTCATACGCTCCTATAAATCCAATTCTTTTCATATATAACTCTCCTTTTTATTCTAATAATCTCCTCCTAAAGATTCTAAATATTCTTTTCTACTTTCTTTAGAATTTGTTATGCCTTCATTTATTTTTGTTTTTAAGTTTTCTTGTCCTTCTTCTCCACTATTATTAATTGCAGAATTTATAGAATCATTTCTTACTCTTGAGCTATTTTCATTGTATCTTTCTATTAATTCATTTTTTGCTCTATTAATTATATTAGGGTTATTTTCTATTAATCTCATAGTTTCTGCTGTTGGAACATAAGTTGGAGTAGCAGCTTTTTGTATTCCAGCTTCTGTATATGTTGTTACATATAATTTTGCTCCTAACATTCTATATGCATCTACAATTGCATTATTCATTGTTATTATTTCTTCTTCTGTTAATTTAATCCATATTGTATCTTCAGAATCTATTCCATTTATTTGTGGAATTTCTACTTGTTTTTTTGAAATAACTATGTAATCTTCTCCTGTTGTTAATGCTAATCTTACATCTATGTAATCTCCTGTTTCTAGTTGAGTTGGTAATACTAGTAGATTATATTCTTGTTTTCTTAAATCATCTGTTGTTTTTTCATTTGTTTTCTCTATAGAATCTATTGTTATTACTGAATTTTTATTCATATCAATTTTTGCAATTAAAGCATCTTCTATAAGTTCTACATTTTCTCTCTCGCCATTTCTTTCTATATAGTATTCATCATTTTCCACATCTTTAAAAACTTCATACTTATTGTTATTTTTTGATATGTATAAAGTTGTTATATTATTTTTTGTTTCTGATATTATTTCATTTCCATCTTTATCTCTTAATGAATAGTTTGTTAATATTTGCATATCTGCTATTGCATTGCTTGGTACTAATGTTTTATTTACAGATAGTTGAGTTATCATATTAGATGTAATAATATCTCCTGATTTAACATCTTGTGTTAATACATATACCGTTGTTTTATTCGCCTGTTCTTGTGCTTCTTTATCTCTATAATTTTTTAATTGCAATAGTAAAAGTGCTATTACTGCTCCTGTTATTAATAAAGTAACTAATATTCCTAATAAAAATGAAATTTTTGCTTTTCTTTGCATTGGATTTGTTGCCATTACCAATTCCCCCTCGTATAATATAGTTTTTTATATTCTCTATTTCATTTTACATCAAAATGTTCCTTAAATCAACATATTATTTCATTGTAATTAAAAATTAATGTTATTGTAATATTTTTGTAATATTCCTTATATTAGAGAACTTTCCTATAATAGAACAAAAGCGGACATTATTAACATTTTTACTATTTAGAACATTTTAAAGTCCGCGTCTTTGTTCGTCCGCGAAAAATTGTATAGCAATTTTTCTGTGGAATGCTTTATATTATAGGAAATTCGGAGAAATTTCCTATAATATAAAAAAGTTGTTAATTATTTTTTAATTAGCAACTTTTTTATTTTTAATTATTTTTATTTATTCCTTCTATTTCTTCTTTTGTCAATTCTGTAATATTCGCTATGTCCTCTATTTTAATATTTAACTTCATAAGTTTCTTAGCTATTTTTATTTTTTCTTGTTTTTGTTCTATTTTTTTGCCTA
>CANQTJ010000118.1 GCA_947626705.1 uncultured Clostridia bacterium
AAGGAATTGAAAATTATTCAAGACATATAAGTGGCAGAGCTGAAGGTTCTCCACCATTTACACTATTTGATTATTTACCTGATGACTTTTTATTATTAATTGATGAATCACACGCTACAATTCCTCAAGTTAGAGCTATGTATAATGGAGATAGAGCTAGAAAAGAATCATTAGTTAATTATGGCTTTAGATTACCTTCTGCTTTTGATAATAGACCTTTAAAATTTGAAGAATTTGAACAAAAAATAAATCAAGTAATTTTCGTAAGTGCAACACCTGCTGATTACGAAAAAGAACATTCTAAAGAAAATGTTGTTGAACAAATAATTAGACCTACTGGACTTTTAGACCCAAAGATTGAAGTTAAACCTGTAACAAATCAAATTGATGATTTAATTGAGCAAATTAGAGTTAGAGTACAAAAAAATGAAAGAGTCTTAGTTACCACTTTAACTAAAAAAATGGCAGAAGATTTAACCTCTTATTTACAAAGTTTAGATATAAAAGTAAATTATATGCACTCAGAAATTAAAGCTTTGGAAAGAATGCAAATTATAAGAAATTTAAGGCTTGGTGAATTTGATGTTTTAGTTGGTATAAATCTTTTAAGAGAAGGTTTAGATATTCCAGAAGTTTCATTAGTAGCTATATTAGATGCAGATAAAGAAGGATTTTTACGTTCAGAACGTTCTTTAATTCAAACTATAGGACGTGCTGCAAGAAATACTGATGGTACTGTTATTATGTATGCTGATGAGCTTACCGATTCTATGGATAAAGCTATTTCTGAAACAAATAGAAGAAGAAAAATACAAGAAGAATATAATTTAAAACATGGTATAACTCCTAAAACTATTCAAAAATCTGTACGAGATACTATTAGTATTACTAAACAAGAAGATATAGGTGTTGAATTTAAAATGGAAAATCCAGAAGACATTAAAAATACAATTTCTAAATTAACTGACGAAATGCTTAAATATGCTACTTCTATGGAATTTGAAAAAGCCGCTGAAATTAGAGATAAAATTAAAGAATTAGAAAAATTATTATAAGGTAAAACCCCGTTACCTAAACTTTCTAGGTAACGGGGTAGGAGAATAACTTTAAGCATCAAAATCCAGAAGATTACTTAATGCTATGCTGTTAAGCGATCTTTCCTCTGGCCGTCCATAGCATATTGCTACAATATTTTCCTCTCTGAAAAAATTTTCTATTTTTTCTTTAAAGAATTTTAGCATCTCATCTGTGTTATATAGCATTGGATATTTTAATTCTACAGCTGAAATTTCAGTAAAATTCTTTTTATCCATTTCGCTTACATTAACAATCCGAAATGCTTCTCCCTTAACGTGTCTTTGAACCACCAAAAGGTATTCAGCAACTTTGCGTTCATCATTTACACCTGTTGTAAAAATTTTCTTCATACTACTTTCTCCTTTTCTATCTGGACATATTAATATTGTAACTATATATATTATATAATTTTTTCTAAAATAAGTCAACATAATAATTAACTAATCTTCACATTCCTCAAATTGTGAATTATATAACTTAGCATAAAATCCATTTTTCTGTAACAATTCTTCATGCGTACCCTGTTCTACAATATCCCCATGATCCATAACCAAAATTAAATCAGCATTCTTAATTGTAGACAGCCTATGAGCAATAATAAAACTTGTTCTTCCTTTCATTAAATTATCCATAGCAGCTTGAATTCGTTGTTCAGTTCTTGTATCTATTGAACTTGTAGCTTCATCTAATATTAATATTTTAGGATTTGCTAAAATAACTCTTGCGATAGTAAGTAATTGCTTTTGTCCTGCTGAAATATTGTTAGATTCTTCATTTATTACTGCATCATAACCCTTAGATAATGTTTTTATATAATGATGTACATGTGCTGCTTTTGCTGCTTCAATTACTTCTGAATCTGTCGCTTCTGGTTTACTATATTTTATATTATCTTTTATTGTACCTCCATATAGCCATGTATCTTGAAGTACCATTCCAAACATTTTTCTTAGTTCTCCACGTTTAAATTCTTTTATATTATGACCATCTATTAAAATTGCTCCATTATTTACATCATAAAATCTCATTAATAATTTTACCATCGTAGTTTTTCCAGCACCTGTTGGTCCAACTATTGCAATTTTTTGTCCATCTTTTACATCACTGTTAAAATCATTTATTATTGTTTTTTCTGAATCATATCCAAAGTTTACATGTTCAAATTTTATATTTCCTTTTATGTTTTCTACTGATATTGGATTTTTTGTATCTTCCAATTCTTCCTGTTCTTCTAAAAATTCAAATATTCTTTCTGCTGCTGCTATCATCGCCTGTATTGTACTTGATATTTGTGCTACTTGACTTATTGGTTGTGTAAATTGCTTATTATATTGTATAAAACTTTGTATATTTCCAACTGTAATTCTTCCTTTAATAGCAAAATATCCTCCTAATATAGCAACTGCAACATATCCTACATTTCCAACAAAATGCATTAATGGGTGCATTAATCCTGATAAAAATTGAGAACGCCAACCTGCTTTATATAGTTCTTTATTTTGTTTTTCAAATTCTTTTATAACTTGTTCTTCTCTTCCAAATACTTTAACTATATTATGACCACTATAAACTTCTTCTACTTGCCCATTTACGTGTCCTAAATACTCTTGTTGTTTTACAAAGTATCTTTGAGATTTTCCTATTACATTTTTTAATATTATTCCTGATGCTGGTAATATTAACAAGCTTACAATTGTCATTTCCCAACTAATTGATAACATCATTATAAGTATTCCTATTATTGTACATATAGATGTTATTATTTGCGTAATACTTTGGTTTAATCCTATGCTTAAGGTATCTACATCATTCGTTATTATTGATAAAACTTCTCCATTCGTTTTTTTGTCAAAATATTTCATAGGTAATTTATTTATTTTATGTGTTAAATCATTTCTTATTTTATAAGTTACTTTTTGTGCTACTCCTGCCATAATATAACTTTGTATTAAATTGAATAATGCACTTGCTCCATATAATAACATTACCCATATAATTATCTTTGCAATTTTATTAAAATCTATTCCACCTGTTCCATTTATTTTATTCATTAGTCCTGTATAAATTTCTGTTGTTGCATTTCCTAATATTTTTGGCCCTACTATACTAAATATTGTACTTCCTATGGCAAATATTATTACAATTATAACTGCTATTTTATATTTAGAAAGTATATTTGCGAGTTTTTTTACGGTGCCTTTCATATCTTTTGCTTTTTCTACAGGAGCCTGACCTCTTGGTCCTCTTCCCATTGGACCCGGTCCTTTCATAATTGGAGGATTTTTGCTTATATTATTACTCATTTTCTTTTCCTCCTTCCATATTTAATTCTTCTTCTGAAAGTTGTGATAATGCGATTTGCTTATACGTTTCATTATTTTTCATTAATTCTTGATGTGTTCCTTTTCCTACAATTTTTCCATCTTCTAGTACTATAATTTGGTCTGCATTCAATATTGTATTTATTCTTTGTGCTACAATTATTACTGTTTTATCTTTTGTTTTTTTACTAAGCTCTGCTCTTAAAATACTATCTGTTTTAAAATCTAATGCTGAAAAACTATCATCAAATACAAATATTTCTGGATTTATGGCTATTGCTCTAGCAATTGATAACCTTTGCTTCTGTCCTCCTGAAACATTGCTTCCTCCTTGTGCTATAGGCTCTTGATATTTTAATGGTTTTGATTCAATAAATTCCTCTGATTGCGAGATTTTAGCTGCCTCTACCATTTGTTCATCTGACATTTCTGGATTTCCATATTTTATATTTGATTCTATTGTTCCTGAAAATAATATTCCTTTTTGTGGTACAAATCCTATTATTTTTCTTAAATCTTTATTTGATATTTGTTTTATATCTACTCCATCAATTAGCAAATTACCAGATGTAATATCATAAAATCTTGGTATTAAATTAACTATTGTTGATTTTCCACTTCCTGTACTTCCTATAATAGCTGTCGTTTCTCCTGGTTTTGCAGTAAATGTTATATCACTTAAAACTTCTTCATCACTATCTGGATATTTAAAACCTACATTTTTAAATTCTACTAGTCCTTTTTTGTCAGGATTTAATTCCTTTGGCTTTTTACTCATTTTTATAAATTCATCTGTTTCTAGCACCTCATTTATACGATTGGCTGATACAGAAGCTCTTGGAAGAATTATAGACATCATTGATATCATTAAGAAACTCATTACAATTTGCATAGTATATTGTATAAATGCCATCATATTTCCAACTTGCAT
>CANQTJ010000119.1 GCA_947626705.1 uncultured Clostridia bacterium
TCTTTGTCCTTATTACTAAAAGCTACAAGTGGTAAATACCCATATGAGATTTGCCCTCATTCCTCTTTTTAGAGAATATAAAAGAATGCATGGATTACATTATAATCATACAAAAGTATTTAAAGAGAAACAATTTAAAGAATGGTCTAAAAAAGCTAGAAATTTAAGAGATACTTATATAGACGAACAGTTAGAAGATTTTAAAACAGAATTGAAAAATTTAAGTCGTATGTATTGGAAATATTAAAAACTTTGTAAAAATACTTTTATTTTACATAAATATGTGATACAATTTTTATATTACTCGTAGCTATGCGATATAAATAGCAGGTAATCATTAATTCTCATATAATAAGTATAAGGAGGAATTATCATGTCAATTAGTTTCGAACGGAATGGTAAATGGGTAGAGTTGCAAGAATTCTCTAACCACGAGGTAGGTGAATATTTAGTTTCCAAGCTTAATATAAACAATCCTCGTTTTAAGGTTGTTGCAAAGCCCAAATTTTGTAACGGTGTTATGGCAAAACTTGATGATGTAGACTTTATTATCCATGCAAAAAACACATGGGTTGAGTTATCCTTTAATCAAGATGATGCCGAAAAAATGTCTGAAGTGATTGAAATTATCACTAAATGGGACAAATTTTCTAAAACAGAGAAAACTTTCTATGTAACAATTGATGATGACAGCTCCCGTACAATTATTTTTGAAAACGGGTATGCAATATGCGGAGAATATCGTCGTTATTTCGGTAATGATGAACTTAAAATCACAAGTTTTAAAAATGATTAACTTCTTAATCCGTATGTGAAAGGAGTGGGATTTATAATTCTAAATCCCACTCCTTTTCTTTTTCTTCGTGTTTTACCTGTTTTTCCAATTCTTTTTGTTTATATTCTGATTTAATTTTATCTACTTCATTGTGTAAACTTTCATTATCAACAATTATTCTATTTCTTTCTTTTTGATATTTTTCTACTTCTTCAAGCACTTGTGATTGTTTAGTTAATTGTCTATGCAAATCCATATTATCTTGATATAAATTTTGAATTATATTGTCTTTTGGTTTTATAATTTCTTCAAGTATCTTTTCTTCCCTCTTTTTTGATAATCTATTTATATTAATATCAGCAATATCTGGAACATCTGGCAATTCCAATTTCATATTTTTTAATACCTCTTTTTTTCTTTAAAATTTGTTATTTTTTTATATTCCTCAACAGAATAGTGCTGTCTATTAGTTTCTTCTTTTGGCAGACCTCTTTGCAAATCAAATCCATTTTCTACCATATACTTGTAAAATGCATCTTGTAATTGTCTGTAACTATCTTTAGCTTTCCAAAATTCACTAAAAGCAATTTTATCGATGGAATTTCCCTTTTTATCTGTTGTATGAACTACTGGCAAAAAAATTAAGTGCATATAAGGTGTTTGCTCATCCATATGAACTTTGCTCGTGCTAATAAACACGTCTAGAATTTATATTGCTCTGTTTTTTAACAAGTGTTGTAACACAACTACAACACTTTTTTATGCTAATCACAAAAAGTGTTAGTTGTCGCAGGGAAAAAATTTTCCCCACACCCCTTACATAAAAAATACCTTTTCGTATTTTTTATGTTTTAGCTTAAATTTCTGTATCCACTCATTTATCTTAAACTTGTCCGATGTATCAATCAAATATCGCAATCCCCTGGATATGAAAATGTCGCTTTGTTATATTTTCCAATTAATGCACCTGCTAATATTACAGAAGATCGCATTTTTGTCATTAAATCTTCTGGTATCTCAAATTTTTGTATTTTTGATGTATCTATTTTTATCTTTCCATTTTTCTTTTCTACTTTAGCTCCTAATATTTCTAATATTTTGAACATCATTTGCGTATCTTGTATATTAGGCACATTATATAAAGTAGTTTTTCCAGCATTTAAAATTGTAGCTGCTATTATTGGTAAAGATGAATTTTTTGAACCAGATATTTTTAATTTACCTTCTAGTTTCTTACCTCCTTCTATTATGTAACTTGACATTTTTATTCCTCCTCTTTACGTTTTTGCTATATTTTATGTTTGCTTTACGTAAAAAGTGAATTTTATTTTTATTGTACTGTATTCTATGATTTTTAATATATTAGTTTTGTTGCAATTATAAGTTAAAAGTTCTAAAATTTCAATTTAATCAAAATTTTAGAACTTTTATTTTAATTGGAACACCTTTAATAATATTAAAAAACTTGTATATGGATAGTAATCATAATTTATAATTCTTCTTGCTTATTTTTTATCAATATCTTTATTTTTTCTACTACCTCATCAATAGTCATATTACTTGAATCAATAACAACTGCATTTTCAGCTTTTCTTAAAGCTCCAAATTTTTTATGCATATCATTATAATCTCTCATTTTTACATTTTCTAATACTTCTTCGTAAGTAATATTCATACCATTTTGTATATTTTCATCATATCTTCTTTTTGCTCTTACTTCTTCTTTTGCATCTAAATATATTTTTAATTCTGCATTTGGAAATACAACTGTTCCTATATCTCTTCCTTCCACTATGATATTTTTTCCTTGTGCTAATTTTCTTTGTACTTCAACCATTATTTCTCTTACAGGAATTATAGAAGAAACTTGCGAAACAATTGCAGTTACCTCTTTTGTTCTAATTTCTTTAGTTACATCTTCTCCATTTAATAAAATTATATCTTTTTCTCTTTCATTATGTATTTTGATATCTATTGCATTTGCTATCTTTATAATTTCACTTTCATTTTTTAAATCTATATTTTTTCTTATCATTTCTAGTGCAACACATCTATATGTTGCTCCCGTATCCAAATTTAAAAATCCTAAATCCTTTTCTATTCTTTTTGTTACAGTTCCTTTTCCACTTCCTGCAGGTCCATCAACAGCTACTATCATTTTTATTCCTCCTATCATTCTATTACTGTTTTCATTATATCAAACATCATTTTTTTGTCAATTATTTTCCACTTTTAAATTAGTTTTAGTTAAAGTATGTTACAATATAATTTTTTGATTATATTAATTAAAATTACTTTAAATATAAGATTTAAAGTGATTGACGAATGTTACATGAAAAATTTTAACCAAAAATTTATTTATACATATATTATTATATGAGGTGATTTTAATGGCATATTCTGACCGTGAGCTATTGGCTAGAATGATTCAGTGTGAAGCTGGACGGTGAAGGTGATATAGGAATGAAAGCTGTTGCATCAGTTATAATGAATAGAGTAAATGTGCCTGTTGGAGAATATTCTAGGATATCACAGGGTGGAAATATTAGAAATATTTTATTTCAAGAAGGCCAGTTTGATTGTGCAAGGGAAACTATTAGAAATCAATATAATTCTCAAAATATTTATAATATGAATCCTACAAATGAACATTATAATATTGCTGATTGGGCTTTATCTGGAAATAGAATTTCAGAAGCTGGTGAGTGTTTATGGTATTTAAATCCTTTTAGACCTACTTGTAGTCAAACTTTTCCTTCAAATGGCTCTGGAACATTCCATATCAGAATAACTAATCACTGTTTTTATAGGCCTACGCCTATTTATTCAAATACTTAATTAGGAGGATTATATATTATGAATGATAATTTAAATAATTCAAATGAAAAAAGACAAATATCTTCTAATCAAAATATGCCTGAAGTTTTAACTAATAACATTTATACTCCTGCATTTTTACGAGAACAAATTGGAAAGCTTATAAGGGTTGAATTTTTAATTGGAACAAATAATTTAGTTGATAGAATTGGCTTTTTAGAAGATGTGGGTGCAAGTTATATTTTACTTCGTTCAGTCGAGAGTGGTAATTTATTATATTGTGATATATATTCTATTAAATTTGTTGCTATATCTGAATATCCTTATAGAACAGACCATGATTACCAAATATAAAAAGGTTATTTCCTTTTTATTTCTTTTGGTATTATTATTTTTCCTTCTATTTTATTTCTGGGTCTTTGTATCTCCTCTAACATATTTAATAATCTTGTTTCTTCTTTAAATAGAATTGCAAATATATTCTTTTTTATTTTAGTGAATACGTCTTCTTTTATTACTATTAATCCTGTTTCTATTTTTCTACTCATTTTGCTATCTTACCTCTCTTTGGTACTAATTTAGCTTTTTAAGAATTTATTTTTATAATTATATCTTTAAATTTATTTTTTATCAACAAAATTAAAAATATTTCAGTAAAAAAGAGTAAATTTCATTTTTTATAAATTACACTATAATTTTATTGGTAATATATGGTAATTTTATTAAC
>CANQTJ010000120.1 GCA_947626705.1 uncultured Clostridia bacterium
GGTAGTTATAATTGGTAATAACCCAATACCACAACCTGAACCTGGAGGATCTGGTGGAACTACAGGGCCAGGTGGATCTACAGGGCCAGGTGGAACTACAGGACCTGGTGGATCTACAGGTGGAACTACAGAATTATTAAAACCAGTATACAGTATAAAAATAGTAACAGAAGATAGCTTAACAAATAAGAGAATTAATGGTTCTATATTTGATGTAGTAGTTTCAAAACCAGATGGAACACAAATACAAAATAAAAAAGGAGTAGCAACTGGAGATATTCAAAAAAATGGATATTTAATTGAAAAAGGTGCTATAGTTATACCTAATCAAAAAGAAGAAGGAGAAATTGATATAGCAATTGACCAAATATCACCAGCATTAGGATATAGTTATAGTGATAAGACCTCAGGAACAGTAAAAGTAGATGTTCAATATCAAGTAAATTCTACAAACACAGCAATAGACTTAACAATAACTCCATTAGATGATGATGATTTTGATGTAATAATAGATAACACAAATAGAGAAATAATTGTAAAAATGAAAAATAAACCAGGAGTAAAATTAAATATTTACAAATATTATGAAGAAAATGAACAACAAGAAGATAATTCTACTAAAGTAGTAGAAAGACCTTTAGAAAATGTTAACTTTACAATTACTTCTGAAATTCAAACATCAAGTCATATAATAACGACACAATTAAATGAAGTAACAAAATCAACTGATGAATTAGGAAAGACAACAACAAGTATAGGAGAACCAGATGCAGGAAGAACAATTTTATATACATTAAAAGAAACAGTACCAGATGGATTTGAAGCAATAGACGATATAGTAGTATTAGTAAAATACGATACAAATGGAAATATAAAATATACAGAAGTGTTAAGTAATGAAGATGTTACAGAAATTACTAATGAAGGAAAAGGTGGAAGAGAGCTAGGCATTAAAGTAAAAAATACTCAAGTTAGCAGTAATAAAGGATATAAGATAATATTAAGAAAACACAGTATAGACAATGGAGAGTATAGCTATTTAATTCCAGGAGCAGAATATGAAATAAATGTTCAAGAAGAATATGGAAGAGAAAGAACATATACTGGTATAACAGATGAGAATGGAGATATTGAAAGTATTACATTCACTGGATATGGAAGAATAAAGATTCACTATCATGAAACAACAGCTGTAGATGGATATGAACTAGATCCTACAGAATATGAAACAGAAGTTTCAAGAGATAGAGTAACTGGAGAAATGTCAGTAATTACAGCGACGAACAACTACGAGATAGATAACAAAAACAGTATAATATATTTACATCCACAAGATGATTTAAAAGCAGATAGATATGATTTCTTGATTAATAAAATTGATGCAAAAACTAATTATAGAATTACAGACAGCCCAGCAATATTTGATATAAACTTAGTAGAAAGACAAGAAGTTATAACGCAAGAACAAATTGAAGATGACACAGACGCAGATACAGATGCAGATACAGATGCAGACGCAGACGCAGACACAAATACTGACTCAAGTCAAGATACAGATGCAGACGCAGACACAAATACTGACTCAAGTCAAGATACAGATGTAGATGCAGATACAAATACTAACTCAAGTGAAAATGCAGATCAAGATGCAGATCAAGATAACAGCTCAAGTGAAAATGAAGATAACGATCAAACTACGGATCCAAGTCAACCAACAGATCCAAGCCAAACTACGGATCCAAGTGAATCAACAGATCCAAGTGAAGATTCAGATGGTAGTGGAGATGTCAGAGAAGATGTAAATGTAGTAGAAAAAGTAGAAACTGTTGAAATAACATCATTCTTAGGAACAATTATAACAAATACAGAAGGAAGGGCAGAATTAACAGCAATTAAAACACCATCAGAACCTGGAACTTATGAATTAAGAATTATAGAAAGACAAGCTCCAAATGGATATGCACCAAATAGTCAAGGATATTCTATACAGGTTACATTTGAAAAGAATGATAAAGACGAAATAGTAATTGATACTAATAGTATTGTAAATTTATCTGGTAAAGATGTCCAAATAGTAAAAACAGGAGATCAATTGGTAGCTATAAACATAAAGAACTCTAATGAAGAAGAAGCAAGAAAAGAAGGAGACATATTATTAGATGTTACAAAAGTTGATAGTAAGACAAAAGAAGCAATAACATCAAGTGAAGCGCTATTTAAATATATAGATGAACAAGGAAATAAAAAATATGTTGAAACAGATTTATATGATGGTAAATTACAAGTTCCATATATTAAAATGCCAACAAATGACGACTTTATAACTATAGATCCAGATAATGGAGATGAAATAGAAAATGAAACTATAGAAAGAAACTATCAATTAATAGAAATTATGGCACCAGATGGATATATAATAGACAATACTCCAATAAATGTAAAAATAACATTTGCAAAAGATGATACAGAAGCTATTATCATTCAAGATGTGGAAGTTACTAAAGATGGGGAAGTTATTGAGGCAACGGAAGCAAATCATAATATAACATTTAATATAGAAAATACAGAAGGAGAATATGTAAACGATACAGATAGAGGAAGATATACAATAAACTTAACAAAGATAGACGAAGAAACAAAAGAACCTGTAACAGGACATGCTGAATTTGAAATAACGCTAGAAAATGGAGAGAAACTAACAGCTTCAACAGATGATGACGGAAATATGCAAATAAAGGACATAAGAGTACCAGCTAATGTAGTAAATAACTTAGGACCATATTCATACGTAATAAAAGAGATAAAAGCAGCAGATGGATATGAATTAATAGATGGATATTCAATAATGGAAATAACATTTAAAGCATTAGTAGATGAAGTTACAGGAGATCCAACAGGATTCTATGGAATAGATAAAGCAATACTAACACAATCACAACAGGCAACTATAACATCGTTTACAGATGAAGAAGTAAATTTGGAAGTTACAAATAAAAGATTAGATAACCAAATAATATTAGATGTTACAAAAGTAGATAGTGAAACAAAAGATGCAATAACAGATAGTCCAGCAATATTTAAAATTACGGATGAACAAGGAAATAGACAATATTTAGAAACAGACACAAATAATGGCAAATTAGAAATTCCATTTATAGAAATGCCTGTAGAAGAAGACTTTATAAGTGAAGATCCAAGTGATGGAAGTATAGTAGAACTTTCAACAATAGAAAGAACTTATGAATTAGTAGAAATTATGGCACCAGATGGATATTTAGTAGATAATACACCTGTAAATGTAAAAATAACATTTGCAAAAGACGATACAGGAGCTATTGTAATACAAGATGTAGAAGTTACAAAAGATGAGGATTCTATAGATGTTACAGAGGAAAATCGTATTATAAAATTCAATATAGAAAATACAGAAGGAGAACTAATTAATAATACAGACAGAGGAAGATATACTATTAACATAGCTAAAGTAGATGGAGAAACAGGCGATCCAGTAACAGGACATGCTACATTTGAAGTAACACTAGAAAATGGACAAAAAGTAACAGCATCAACAGACAATAATGGAAATATCCAGATAAAAGACATCAAAGTACCAGCGACAGTAACAAGTAATTTAGGACCATATTCATATATAATAAGAGAAACAGAAGCAGCAGATGGATATGATTTGATAAAAGGATATACAATTATGGAATTAACATTTAAACAATTGCAAGATCCAACAACAGGAGAATTAACAGAAAAATATGGTATAGACACTGCAACATTAGTACAATCACAGCAAGCAACAATAAAATCATATACAGAGCAAGAAGTAAACTTAGAAATTATCAACAATAAATCAGACCATATAATAAAATACGATGCAAATTGTGATGATACAGAAGTAGAAGTGCCAGAACAACAAATAAAACATCCAAATGAAGATTTAACATTAGATGAAATGGTACCAGAAAGAGAAGGATATATCTTTAAAGGATGGGCAGATACACCAGATGCAACAGATGCACAATATCAACCAGGAGATACATTTACAACAGATGAAGATACAACACTATATGCAATATGGGAAGATAAATTATACTTAAAATCAACACAATACCTAATAGGACAAGCACCAGACAATTATGAAACAGGAATGGAAACAGAATACAAAGATGGAGACGAAGAAATAAGTCGTATATTACCAAATGTATCAAGATTCCATGATGACAGAACAACAATAGAAATGTTTATACAAAACCTAAATACAAATGCAGATACAATAGAAATATATGATGCAGATAATAACTTATT
>CANQTJ010000121.1 GCA_947626705.1 uncultured Clostridia bacterium
TTTTTGGGGGTAAGGGGGAACTATGCCCTTTTCTCTTATTTTTGTTTTATTTTTATAAATTTTTCTTTCAAACTATTCTCCTATTTTAAATGAATTGTTATCTATCGAAGTAATTATAACACATTTTTTATAAAAAAATATTCATTTTATAATTTTATTTTTCATTTTTCTTATTGTTTTTTTCTTTTAATCATATTTAAAAAAGCGAATTTGCACCTCATTATTTGTTTATTTTGGTATCTTTTGTTATTTTGGACAACAAAGAAGCCAACCTTTCGATTGACTTTATTTGTTTATGTATAATTCAATGGTTTCATTGTTGGAAATAATAACACATCTCTTACTGATGCAGAATCTGTTAATAACATAATTAATCTATCAATACCAATTCCAAGACCACCTGTTGGAGGCATACCATATTCTAGAGCTTGAATAAAGTCTTCGTCCATCATTCCAGCTTCTTCATCTCCTGCTTCTCTAGCTTCAACTTGTTTTTTAAATCTTTCATATTGGTCTATTGGGTCATTCAATTCTGAAAATGCGTTTCCATATTCTCTACCACCGATAAATACTTCAAATCTTTCTGTAAGTCTTGGGTCTTTTGAACTTCTTTTAGCAAGTGGTGATATTTCTACTGGATAATCATATATAAATGTTGGCTGTATTAGTGTTTTTTCTACATATTCATCAAAGAATAAACTAATTACATCTCCTCTAGTTTCTTTTGTTTTATCTGGTATTTCTATTCCTCTTTCTTTTGCTAATGCTACAGCTTCTTCATCTGTATTTATTTCATTAAAATCTACTCCAGATGCTTCTTTTATTGAATCTATCATTGTTATTCTTTTCCATCCTGGAGTTAAATCTATTTCTTGCCCTTGATATGTAATTTTTGTTGTTCCTAATACTTTCATAGCACATTTTGTAAAGATTTCTTCTGTTATATCCATCATATCATTATAATCTTGATATGCGGCATATAATTCTATTGATGTAAATTCAGGATTATGTCTTATATCCATACCTTCGTTTCTAAATATTCTTCCCATTTCATATACTTTGTCATATCCACCAACTATTAATCTTTTTAAGTTTAGTTCTGTTGCTATTCTTAAATACATTTGTAAATCTAGTGCATTATGATGTGTTATAAACGGTTTTGCTGTTGCTCCACCAGATATTGTATTTAATACTGGTGTTTCAACTTCTAAATATCCTTTTTCATCTAATATTCTTCTTATTTCACTTATTATTTGACTTCTTTTTATAAATGTTTCTTTTACTTCTGGATTCATTATTAAATCTACATATCTTTGTCTATATCTTAAATCCATATCTTTTAATCCATGAAACTTTTCAGGTAATGGTCTTAATGATTTTGAAAGTAATGTTACTTCTTTTGCATGTACTGATATTTCTTCTGTTCTTGTTTTAAATACAAATCCTGTTATTCCTATAATATCTCCAATGTCAAAAGTTTTAAATGCTTTATAACTTTCTTCTCCTAAATCATTAATACTTACATAACTTTGTATCTTTTCATCACTATCTTGAATAGTGCAGAATGAAGCTTTTCCCATTATTCTTTTTGCTATAATTCTTCCTGCAACTGTTACATCCTTTTGTTCAAATTGTTCATAATTATCTTTTATTTCTTTTGCTGTATTTGTTCTATTAAATTTTGTTATTTCAAAAGGATTTTTTCCTTGTTCTTGTAATTCCTTTAATTTATCTCTTCTTATTTGCATCAAATGATTAATATCTAATTCTTCTATTTGTTCATTATTTTCATTCATAATTTTACTCCTTTTTTAGGGAAATGGGGCCAGGCTTTTTTTCCCTATTTTTTTATAATTTTTTAATATTTTTAAGGGAAAAAAAGCCTGGCCCCATTTCCCTCATTTTTAATTATACCACTCAAGTTCCCAATCTGCAATTTTGACTGTATCACCTTCACATATTCCTAATTCTTTTAGTTTATCATCAATTCCCATATTTTTTAGGCATTTTTGTAAATAGTACATAGATTCATTGTCTTCTATATTTATTCTTCCCATTAATCTGTCAACTGCTTTTCCTGTAACAATATATATTCCATCTTCTTCATAAGCTTCCCATTCTTGTTCTTTGTCTTTAAGTGTATAAACTACTTTATCTTCTATTTCAACTAATTCTTCTTTAGGTAAAGTTTTTAAGACTTCTGATACATAATCTATTAGTTTTTCTACTCCTTCTCCTGTTACTGATGATATTTTAAATAATTCTAATTTTTCTTTTTTAGCTAATTCTTCTAATTTTTTATAATTAGTTTCATCTTGCATACTATCTATTTTTGTTGCTACTAATATCTGTTTTCGTTTTACCAACTTTTCACTATATTTTGCAAGTTCTTTATTTATTGTATAATAATCCTCTATTGGATTTCTTCCTTCTTCTCCTGAAACATCAATAAAATGTAAAAGTAATCTTGTCCTTTCTATGTGTCTTAAAAATTGAATCCCAAGACCTACACCTTCACTTGCTCCTTCTATAATTCCTGGTATATCTGCAATAACAAATCCATCTCCATTTTTAGTTTTTACTACTCCTAAATTTGGATTGATTGTTGTAAAATGATAATTTGCAATTTTAGGTCTAGCATCTGTAACTTTTGACAAAAATGTTGATTTTCCTACATTTGGAAATCCTAAAAGTCCTACATCTGCTAATAATTTAAGTTCTAATATTATTTCTTTTTCTTCTCCTTTTTCTCCGTCTTCTGAAAATCTAGGAGCTTGTCTTGTCGGTGTTGCAAAGTGTGAGTTTCCTCTTCCTCCTCTTCCTCCTTTTAATATTAGTTCTGTTTGATTGGGAGTTGATAAATCTGCTACCACTTTACCTGTTTCAACATCTTTTATAACTGTGCCTATTGGAACTTTTATATATAAATCTTCTCCATATTTTCCATTGCAATGATTTCCACTTCCGTTTTCTCCATCTTTTGCCCTAAATTTTTTATTATATCTAAAATCTATTAAAGTATTTTTATCTTTATCTACTTGGAAATAGATGTTTCCACCATTTCCACCATCTCCTCCGTCAGGTCCTCCTGCTGCCACATATTTTTCTCTTCTAAATGTTGTAGCACCATTTCCGCCATTACCAGATTTGATTATTATTTTTGTATAATCTGTAAACATTAATACCTCCTATGTTTTTGTAAAAATACCTCTAGTAATATATTACTTTCAGTACATTTTAAAAGTAATTTAACATCATTGCATCTTTTACTTTTTTTATAGTTTTTTTTGCCACTTCTCTTGCTCTTTGTGTTCCTTCCATTAAAATTTTATCTACTTCTTCTGGATGTGCTTCATAATATGCTCTTTTTTCTCTTATTGGTCTTAATTCTTCTATTATATTTTTTGCTAATTGTTTTTTACAAGCTACACAACCACGTTTTCCTGCTTTACATTCTTCACATACTGCTTTTACATCTTCCTTATTTGTAAATAAATTATGATAATACGCTACCATACATATATCAGGATTACCCAAATCATCTTTTTTTATTCTGTTTGGGTCTGTTACTGCTCCCATTACCTTTTTTGTGATTTCTTCTTCACTATCTGATAAATATATTGCGTTTCCTAAAGATTTACCCATTTTCTCATTTCCATCTAATCCTTTTATTCTTTTTAAGTCTGATAATACCGCTTTTGGTTCTTTTAATACTTCACCATATATACTATTAAATTTTCTCACAATCTCTCTACATTGTTCTATTAATGGTAATTGGTCTTCTCCTACTGGTATTAGCTCTCCTTCAAATGTTGTTATATCTGCTGCTTGACTTACAGGATACCCTAAAAATCCATAAGTTACACTTTCTCCAAATAATTCTTTTTTTTGAGCTATTTCTGTTTTTACTGTTGGATTTCTTTGTAACCTTGCTATTGTAACTAAGTTTGAATAATAAATTGTCAATTCTGCTGTTTCTGGTATCATTGATTGTATATATATTGTTGTTTTACTTGGGTCTATCCCTACTGATAAATAATCAATTGCTACTTCTCTTACATTTTTTCTTACTTTTTCTGGATTATTAAAGTTATCTGTTAATGCTTGAACATCTGCTATTAATATAAATGGTTCATATTCTGGATTTTCTTGCATTGCTAATCTTGTTTTTAGTGAACCGAAATAATGACCTATATGTAATCTTCCTGTTGGTCTATCTCCTGTTAATATTCTCTTTTTTTCCATATTAAATTCCATTCCTTTCTCGCTTCGCTCAAAGGCACACATAGGAATGAAAGCCTTGAGTTTGAAGC
>CANQTJ010000122.1 GCA_947626705.1 uncultured Clostridia bacterium
AATTGAACTTGGTAGGCGCCCTATTATAAAAAATGAAAATATACAATCAGATTATATTTATGTTTCATCATCAAATGAAATAGAAACACCTAATGACCATATTTTATTTGATAATTCTCAAAAAATGGTTTATTTTAGAAATGTTAAAACAAATAAAGTATTTTCAAAAGAACTTTGTAGTATTTCATTTATAAGAAATATGGGAAAAATTTATCATATTTATGATTTATATAAAGAGTTTTATAAAAATGAAGATAATATTGAATTTTTCTCAAATCCATCTTCACATATATAGATATAAAAAACGGAATTCGTGTATTGGAAAGGAATGATTGTAAATATGCAACCAAAAAAAGGTTATGTAAGTTTTGTATTACATGCACATCTTCCATTTATACATCACCCTGAAAGTGATGATTACTTAGAAGAATCTTGGTTATATGAAGCTATTTCTGAAACATATATACCATTACTTACAAACTTTCAAAAATTAGTCGATGAAGGGGTTGATTTTAGAATTACTATGTCTATGACTCCACCTCTTCTTTCTATGTTAGATAATAAATTACTTCAACGTAAATATATTAAATATTTAAAAAAGTTAATTGAACTATCCAAAAAAGAAATTGTCAGAACTTCTAATGATAATCGTCTAAATAAACTATCCCATTATTATTTAGACAAATATTCTAATGATTTAAGATTATTTAAAGATGTATATAATTGTAATTTAATTAATCAATTTAAACACTTTCAAGATTTGGGTGTTTTAGAAATAATTACATGTGGCGCAACACATGGATATTTTCCTATACTATATATAAATGAAAAAACTGTTAGAGCTCAAATTGCAGTTGGTGTTCAAACTTATGAAAAATATTTTGGAAAAAAGCCTCGTGGTATTTGGCTTCCTGAATGTGGATATGTACCTGAGGCTGATAAATATCTAAAAGAATTTGGAATTGAATATGCAATAGTAGAATCTCATGGTATTTTATACGCAGACCCTACTCCTATTTATGGTACTTTTGCTCCTATAGTATCTCCCGAAGGTTTAATAACTTTTGGTCGTGATATAGAATCTTCTAGACAAGTATGGAGTTCCATCAATGGCTATCCAGGAGATTTTAATTATAGAGAATTTTATCGTGATATTGGTTACGAAGCTGATTATGAGTATATAAAACCATATATTGCTCATAATGGAGTAAGAGTACATACTGGAATTAAATATTATAGAATTACTGGGAAAAGTGAATTTAAAGATTATTATGAACCTCAATGGGCTATGGATTCAGCAGAAAAACAGGCTGGTCATTTTTTAGATTGTAGAACTAAACAAATAAACGATGTATCTTCATATATGGATAAACCTCCTATAATTTTATGTCCTTATGATGCTGAGCTTTATGGTCATTGGTGGTATGAGGGTCCTTATTGGTTATATATTTTATTTAAAAAAATTTATTATGATGATTGTAATTTTAAGCTAATTACTCCTTCTGAATATATAGATATGTATCCAGAAATTCAAGTTTCCTCTCCATGTCGTTCTAGTTGGGGTGCTAATGGATATAGTGAAGTGTGGCTTAATCAAACAAATGATTATGTGCATAAACATTTGCATACTGCTGGTAATAGAATGTGTGAACTTGCATATTTATATCCAAATGCAAAAGGTTTAAAGAAAAAAGCTTTAAATCAATGTGCCAGAGAACTTTTACTAGCTCAGAGTAGTGATTGGCTTTTTATTATTACTAATGGTACTATGGTTGATTATGCAAAAAAGAGAATTAAAGATCATATAGGTCGTTTTACTAAATTATACTATCAAATAAAAAATGATGATATTGATGAAATATTTTTGAAGGATATATCTAAAAAAGATTGCTTATTTCCAGATATAGATTATAATATTTATAAATAAATTTTAAAACAATGCTTTTGTTAAGTATTGTTTTTTTATTTTTTAATAGTAAAAATTCAAATAATGTTTCTATTGTTCTTTAAACAAGCTCCTTTTATATTTATTTGCATATTATAATGTATAACTTTCAAAAATTTAGTAGATAATACTTAGAAAGGAGGAATTCATGAAATCAATATGTATAAAAACAAATGACTCTGATTTATTAAATTATCTACTAAATGAACTAGATTATTTAGAAATAGAACCAATTTATATTTCTTCAAATAAATTTAAACATTATAAAAATATTATTGTACATTATAGAGGAAATGATGATAATAAATTCATACATGAAATTTCCTGTATTTTATCCTGTCTAGTTATCGATGAACTAGAAGAAACTTTTCTAAAAAGATTATTAGCTAAGAATTATTTTTATTTTGATTATAAAGAAAAGAAACATATTTTAGATCTTTGTTTTGATACACTTGCTGATGATTTTAATAACTATTTTGATAAAAAGTATAATTCTTTAATTAATGACTTTTCTGTGTATTTATCAAACAATAAATCTATTGTATTAATTGGTTTTATAAATTTTAGAATAAAAAAATATTTATCTATTTTAGAAAATATAATTGATGAAGCTGTAAATACTTTTATAATTGAAAAAGAATATTATGAATTTGTTTCTTTATTAAAGATGTATATAAATTCGCAAATGCCAACTTGTAATTTTGTTCATTTAATTTATAATAATGAAAATTCTATTTTATTAGATGAAAATAAAAACGTTATAAATATTTCAGATGAAATTTTTAAAGCAAAATATCTATCTGATATTACTTTTTCTTCAAATGATTATGCTTTAAATGGATTGCTTACTCTTCTTCCTAAAAAAATATATATTCATTTAATTGATAATTGTGTTGATGAATTTATCCATACATTAGGATTAATTTTTGAAAATAGAGTTGATATTTGTACTGATTGTGATATTTGCAAAATTTATAAAAATACAAAAAAACGGAACTAAAATTTTCTAATGCATAATTGCACTAAGAAACTTAAAGTTCCATTATTTTTAAAGTAAATTAATAGGTCGAACTCGTTTTTTAAGTTAATATTAGCCTAAAAATAATAATAGTAATAGTTTTATTTTTTTAATGAGTTCAACCTTAGAAATCTTACATACTTAAATTTATTCCTTGTGCTACTACTTCTTTCATATTTTCTATTAAATCATCAATTTCTTTTGGCGTAACAATTAAATTAAATTCACCTGGTAATAATGCTTCTTTTATTTCTTCATAATTATCTTGTTCTTTTAATTGATTTAAATAATCATTTGACTTTGCTTCTTCTTGAAGTTTAGTAATAAATAAATCTAACGAATCATTTACAAGTACTGCTGTTTCAACAACTGTTGGAATTCCTATTGCAATAACTGGTATTCCTAAAGTTCTTTCGCTTATTTCAGCTCTTGTATTTCCTACGCCAGCTCCAGGTACTATTCCTGTATCTGAAATTTGAACTGTACTACTTATTCTCTCTATACTTCTTGATGCCAACGCATCTATTACTATTACTAATTTTGGATTTATATTATCTACTATTCCTTTTAATATCTCTAATGTTTCAATTCCTGTTGTTCCTAATACACCTGGAGATATTGCACTTACCATTCTTGTTCCCTCTTCAACATATTGAGGTAAATAATTTATTATATGTCTAGTAACTTCGATCTCATTTATTACTTTTGGACCTAGACTATCAGGAGTTACATATATATTTCCAAGTCCTACCACCAATATTTCTCCTTGTTTATCTATATGCTCATCTATAATCTTTTTTAATTCATTTGATAAAGTTTCTGCTGATTTATTTATATCTTCGTCTTGTGCTATTTTTAACTTTTTTATATCAATTGTTATATAATTTCCTTTTGGTTTTCCTATAGCTTTTTCTCCTTCTTCATTAGTAATTTTTACTCTTTCTACTATAATATTTTCATTTATTTCTTCTTTTTGACTTTCTATTCCATTTATTTCATTTTCTATGCTATTAGCTTTTCTATATAAATCACGTCTTTCTGATGCTAAATCTGTTCTAAAATTAAATTTTTTTGTTTGACTTTGATTATTATTTTGTTTTTCATTTTCAAACATATTAAAAAACCTCACTTTCTTTATTATTTTGAGATTTTTTTATATTTTTATGCTAAAAATATAATATTTTTTAAGATTTTGCTATTTTCATAATTGATTTTTTCGTTGAATGTGTTATTTCTGATATTAATTCAATTGGCATATTTCTTTTTAACATTTCTTTTATTATTTTTAACTTTTCTTCTTGTCTTCCTTCCTGTTTTCCAGTTC
>CANQTJ010000123.1 GCA_947626705.1 uncultured Clostridia bacterium
TTGCATTCCATTTTTGTTTTCCTGTATATAATACTATTGGTACTACTATTGGATATTTATAAGTTTTATTTTTGTATTCTTTTTTATCTATTGAACTTTCCATTATTTCTATTTCATATTTTAATATTCTATATGGCATTGAATAATCAACTTTTGTTTGATGTTCTATTAAAAAAAATATTTCTTTATCTTTTATTTTATACACTATATCTGCTTCTGAATTTCTTAAATTACTTGATATATAGCTACTTGTATATTTTTCTATTTCCTTTTCTGTTATTTTATTTTCTTTTTTTAAAACTCTATTAATTATTTGTACTGCCTCTTTTTTATTATCTAGCACTTTTCTAAATATTTTATCGTGTATATTATTTACATATTGATATTCCTCATTTTTTTCATTTAATTGTATATAATTTGTTATATGTTGATTTTTATATAACATATATTCTTTAATCGTAAATATTTCCGTATTGATACCTCCATTATATTATTATTTTCATTCTTTGTCAATGTTTATTTAATAGTTAATATTAAATTCCTTTTATCTTTTGCTAATTTTGTATTTTATTTTTTGGAATTACTCGATATAAATTTTTTGATATAAAATTTGAATAAAATGTATTTTTATTTTACAACGAAATGTCGAATTTTTCAATGATTTTTCATCGCAAAATTCGACATTTAAAATCTATATAAAAAATTTTTCTACTTTTTGAATTAATTCATCTTTATTTTCTATTTTATTTACTTCATTTCTAAATTCACTTGCATTTTGCATATTTTTAGTATACCAAGCAATATGCTTTCTCATCTCTCTTATTGCTATAATTTCATCTTTTTCTTGTAATTCTAGCTCTATATGTTTTCTTATAATTCTTAATTTCTCTTGATTTGAAATTATAGGAAGTTTTTCTCCTGTTTGTAAAAAATGTATTATTCTTTCAAAAATCCAAGGATTTCCAAATGTTCCCCTTCCTATCATTATTCCGTCTACCCCTGTATATTCAAACATTTTTAGTGCCGATTCTTCATCTACTATATCACCATTACCGAATTACAGGAATTTTTACACTTGCTTTTACTTTTTTAATTATATCCAAATCTACTGTTCCTGAATACATTTCACTTCTTGTTCTTCCATGAATAGTAATGGCCGATATTCCTGCATTTTCTGCCATTTGTGCAAATTCGACTGCTACAATATTATTTAAGTCCCATCCTTTTCTGATTTTTAGTGTAACAGGTTTGTCTGTGTTTTTTATTACTGCCTTTATTATATTTTCTGCTTTTTTTATATCTAATAACAACTTACTTCCATCTCCATTTTTTACTACTTTTGGAGCTGGACATCCCATATTTATATCTACAATATCAGCTAATTTACTTATATATTTACTAGCATATCCCATAGTTTCTTCATCACTACCAAATATTTGCATACTTATTGGCCTTTTTTCTCCTCCGAGTATTCATAAGTAATTTTGTTTTTGTATCATTATGAAAAATTGCTTTACTGCTTACCATTTCAGTACAAACAAGACCTGGATTGAATTCTTTACATATTTTTCTAAATGAAAGGTCTGTTACTCCCGCCATTGGAGCTAATATTATATTATTTTCTAATTCTACATTTCCTACTTTTAATTTTTTTAGATACATTATTACCTCCAAATAAGATAAAAGGTGGAAAAGAGGGAAAAGGGGGCCAGGCTTATAATCCCTATAAAATTTATACTTATTGTATATTAATTATAAATTTATATTTTATAGGGATTATAAGCCTGGCCCCCTTTTCTCTCTTTTTTATTTTACAAATATAGTTTTCTGTCTTTTACCACTTATATTTAATAATATTCCTATTAAAATATAGCTAGTTATTAGAGAGCTTCCCCCATAACTTACAAATAATAACGGTACACCTGTTATTGGTAACAATCCCATTACCATTCCTATATTCTCTGCCATGTGAAATAAAAATATTCCAGCTATTCCTGATGCTACTATCGCTCCTGTACTATCTTTTGCTGTTTTTGCTATATAAAATGATTTTGTTACTAAAAATACATACAATATTATTATTATTCCGTGCTATTATAAATCCCATTTCTTCTCCAATTACAGAATATATAAAGTCTGTTGTTTTTGGATATAAATATCCTAATTGTGTTTGATTTCCTTTTAGTAATCCCATTCCTGTTAATTGTCCTGCTCCTATTGCTAATTTTGATTGTAATATATTATATCCACTTCCACGTGGGTCAGATTCTGGATTTAAAAATATATCTATTCTTTTTTTTGCGTGTTCAGGCAATATAAAGTTATACATTATAGGTATAGATATACTTATTATTATTATTGCTCCAATTATATATTTTTTATCTATTCCTGATGTAAATAATATCATTGCTAGAGCTATACAAAATGCCATTGCTGTTCCATAGTCTGGTTGTTTTATTATTAATAATAATGGTAATCCTACTATTGCTAATATTAATAATAGTCTAGTTGGTCTATTTATATCTTCTAAATATTTACTTTGTATTTTTGATATTGTAAAGGCTAAAAATAATATGACAGCTATTTTTGCAAATTCGGATGGTTGAAATGAAAAACTTCCAATTTCAAACCAGCTTGTTGCTCCATTTATTGGCTTTGTAAATAACACTGCTATTAATAATATTATAAATATACCATAAAAAACTGGTGATAGTTTTACTAATATTTCATAATTCGTTAGCATTACTATTACCATTATAATTATACTTACTATAAACCATATTATTTGTTTTTTAAATTCATCATATTCTGTTTCTTGGGTTGCTGAGAATAATGCAATCATTCCTATTATTGTAAGAATAATTGCAACTATTAATACTCCCCATTCCATATTTTTTAATTCTCTTTTTCTCATTAAATCATCTCTTCTTCTATTTTCTTTTTATCTGATTTAATTTTTTCTTCTTTGTTTTCATTTTGGTCTTTTTCTTTTCTAGTATTTATTTTGTCTTCATTTTTTTTGTTATTTTCTGTTTTTTCTTCATCTTGTACTTTGTCTACTTTTTCTATTTTTTTCACTTTCTTTATTACTTTTTCATCTTTATTTTCTGTTTCACTTTTTTTATCCTTTTCTTCTGTTTTTGTTTGATTAGCATCTTCTTTCTCTACTTTATTTATTTTTCTTGCTTCATTTTTTATATTAAGAATTGGAATATTCGCATATAAAGCAGGAGCTCCATTTGTTCCGTCTTCATTTTCTTTATTTGTTAATCTAACATCTATTTCTTTTTCATCTATTTCTATATATTTTTTTATTACTTCTATTATTTCTTGTTTCATAAGTTCTAAGAAGTCTGCTGATACATTCGCTCTATCTTGCATTAATACTAAATGTAGTCTTTCTTTCGCAGCTTGTTTTGAATTTTCTTGTAATTGTTTATTTTCTTGTTTTTTGCCTAAATTTTTAAAGAATTTTATTATATTTTCAAACATGTTTTGCTATACCTCCACTTGCTAATTACTATTATTTATTTTTTAAATAATCTTTTTAGTCTTGCAAAAAATCCTTGCTCTCTACCAGGTATTGTTACTTCTATTTTTTCTCCTAATACTCTTTTGGCTATTTCTATATAAGCTTTTCCTGAAGGAGCTTTTTTATTTTGTATAACTGGCTCTCCCTTATTTGTTTGTGTTATTATATATTCATCATCTGGTACTACACCTATTAAATCTATTGATAATAAGTCTACTATATCATCAACGTCCATCATTTCGCCTTTTCTTACCATATTAGGTCTTATTCTATTTATTACTAATTCTGGATTTTTAATTTCTGATGATTCTAATAATCCAATTATTCTATCTGCATCTCTTATTGCTGATATTTCAGCAGTTGTTACTACTATTGCTCTATTTGCTCCTGCAATAGCATTTTTAAATCCTTGTTCTATTCCTGCTGGACAGTCTATAAGTATGTAGTCAAATTCTGCTTTTAATTTTTCTGTTAATTCTTTCATTTGTGTTTCATTTACTGCGCTTTTATCTCTCGTTTGTGCAGCTGGTAGTAGGTATAATTCTTTAAATCTTTTGTCTTTTATTAGAGCTTGTCTTAATTTACATTTTTCTTCTACAACATCTACTATGTCATATACTATTCTATTTTCTAGTCCCATTACAACATCTAGATTTCTTAGTCCTATATCAGTGTCTACTAAACATACTTTTTTTCCTTCTACTGCTAAACTTGAACCTAGATTTGCTGTTGTT